>CANEMG010000217.1 GCA_947428535.1 uncultured Clostridium sp.
AACCCGTATAAAATCAATGGCTATTATCAAGGTCTTGCGAAGGCTATATTTATAAGAAACATCTTAACCCAAAAGTTGTAAAGTGGTGTTTTAAATATTAAAAGCATATAATCCAATTCATCTTTTGTATAATCTTCAATATTTTCTGACTTTAAAAAATGTTTATCATCTAATATTTCAAAAACCTCTTTTACAATATAATTAAAACCATATAAATGATGAATTGCAAAATCCTTACTTCCAGTCAAAATACATTGATAATTACAACTTTTCATAGATTTGTTTTTCCATTCACTAATATGCCCTCTGAAAAATTTAGATATACTTTCATATTTTGAACAATCTCTATTTGTCTTATATAGTCCAAGTTTTTCTCTTTGGGCTTTTATTCCGGCAGGAGACTTATCTAATATTTTAGCAATATTCGTATCGTTTAAAGTTTTCCAATTATCAATAATAAATTGTTTTTGTTGTTCTGTATATTTTTCTTTAATATAATTTTTGCTTTTTATGGATAATTTTTTTGCCATACCTCTAATAGCATTTTCTGTTTTATTTGGAAGCAATAATAGTAAATCATCCATGCTCTGAATTGAATAATTATTTCTAACTATTTCTATTTCTTTTTCAGACCAAAATGGATTAGAACTTAAGTTCAAACGCTGGGCTTTCGTTCGTATTGAGTCTTTTGAATGTCTGCAATTAAAATCATTATATAATTCTTCAATATTAACTTTAGAATATTTATCTTTTAATATCATTATTTCCTCATCTAACCAAGTGTTATATGCTGGTAGATTTAAAGAAGATGCTTTTGCAAATATTAATTGTTTGTTTGCATGTCTTGGTAGTCTTTTAATTATATCATCTACATGTTCAAGAGGGTAATATTTTTTTAAAATTTCTATTTCTTCATCTGTCCATCTGGAAGTTTGTTCTATATAAATTCCAGCTTTTCTTAAAGCATTTATAATACTTGAGTCTCCCCTACTATATTTTATTGATATTTCTTTTGGGGTTAATCCATATCCATTATTATATTCTTTAACATATGTATTTAGTTCATCATCATCTATAAATGTATATTTCTTGAAATATAAAGAATTACTCTTTAATCTTGTTGTTAATTTCGTAATACCAATATTGTATTCTTTTGCTAAATTTTTTAATTGTTCTCCATTACGATATCTATTTGATATTTTTAACAATTGTTCATAAGTCAATTCGGACTCTCTTGGTATTATTTTATTATTTGCAACTAATTTTTTCTTTAATTTTACAAAATCTACATGATATTTTTTGGAAATATCTTTTCCGCTTGCACCACTATTATAATCATCTATTATTTTACTTATAACATCTTCTGATATTATTTTTGGCATTTTACCATCTCCTGTTTACTGTTTTCTTATCTTTTTTCGCATATAAAAAAAGAAATCTAATGCCTCTTGCAAATTATTAGACTTCTCAAATAACCATGTTTCTTTGTCATTTATCATTTCACTTTTTTTATCAAAACCAAGTGAATATAGAAATTTCGATAGACGTGTGTTATTTGCACGAAAATATTCATTCATTTTATCATTCCTTTTTGCTGACAATCGGCAATCACTCCGTTTTTTATATCAATATCTTCTTTATGTTTCCATAAAGGTTAGACTATTTTTTACTCACATTTTCATACGAAAATAGCAAGCACACCATTTCAAGTGCCTTTGCGATTTGCACTCTACATTAAGGGTTTCCCCGCCTTGACATAAGGCTAGTCGTTTGACACATCCCTATTCGGGACTTCGCGACCAAGCTACCATTTTCTCTTCTGAATAGAAGAGTAGCACTTAGGCTTTTGACCATATGCCATCTCTATCGTTGTTTTACTTTCGTTACATTCATACCAGCATGTTTCATCCGTATTGTAGTGATAGAGCTTTAGGTTTTACTGGTTTTAGATGTGTTAAATTATGCACATTTCTGTACACACAGGCACATACAGTTTGCCTGATTTTTGCCAAATGCTTTATCAAGAAAAGCATTCTGTTGAACTTGAGACATTTCATCCCAGATTTTATTAATCTCTCCAAAATATTCTACCAATGACTTAAATTCTGTAGAAGATCCTTCTTTAAAAATAGAAACACCTTGAGAGTGTTCTGCTGTTTTAGTTAAGTCAATTAGATCACCAGTAATATTTTTAAGTTCTTCATCAACCTCCATTAATCCATCTTCTGAGCTTTCCGAATAACCGTGCATACGCATCGAAATACTTCTGAGTGCACGCCCTGTAACTTCAGCATTTTGAACAACTTCTTGTGCGCCTGTAAAAAGTGCAAATGCGTCCTGATATGTAGTTCCCGTAGCTGCAAGTGCTGCAGCAGATCGTTTCATACCGTTGACCAAATCTATGTTCGATTCTGCGAAGCGGTTTCCGAGATGATTAATATTATCCATTACTTCGCGTTCTACGTCATCAACATCTAGCCCCCAGGCTTTAATTATACTGACTAATCCTTCTTGTGCTTCGTCAGTAGACATACCAGGAGATATGCTGGCAAATTGAGAACTTAATTGTGCCATTTTTGTAGCTTGCTCTGCACTTGAGTACCCCAAACGGCTCCAGGCGGCTGCCTGATTAATTATCTCCTCAGTAGTAACACCCATCTGTTTTGCTACTTTATTAGAAGAATAATAAAAATCTTCCAACTCATTATTTGTCATAGTAGTAGTCTTTTTCAAATCTACCAAAGCAGTATCCAACGCTTTAACAGTACCAAGTCCACCTTTAATAGATTGAATAGCCTTCATAACCAAGAAAGTAGAACTCGTCCAGTAACTAAAGGAACTCATTCCTTCTCGTAATGTCTGAAACCATGTCTTACCAAGTTTTCCTGTTTGTCTAGCTGCATTCTGAACATCAATAAATCTTTGTTTTAGAACAGCTAATTCCTGATTGCTTAATTTAGCACCTTGT
>CANEMG010000218.1 GCA_947428535.1 uncultured Clostridium sp.
TGTATATATGCCGCAGGATTATAACATTTATTCTGGTTTAATTGCAATAGATTTTTTGGAATATATGGGGGCATTGAAGGGAATGAAGAAACAGGAATTGAAATTAAAAATTTCTGATGTATTGGAGATTGTGAATTTATCAGATGTATCTCATAAAAAAATCAGGACATATTCTGGAGGAATGAAAAGACGGATTGGTAGTGCACAGGCAATTTTGAATAATCCTGATATTTTGATATTAGATGAACCAACTGCAGGTTTAGACCCAAGTGAACGGTTAAATTTTTCTAATTTTATCAGCAATTTATCAAGAAAAAAAATAGTTTTGTTATCTACACATATTGTGTCAGATATTGAGGCTGTTGCAAAAGAATTGATTGTTATGAACAAAGGAAAAATTTTAGAATCTCAAGAATCTGAAACCCAAAGCATAAATATAGAACCACATAATTCAAATACAAATTTACTTCTTAATTTTAACAATAATACCGATAATATAATATGTATCAAAAGAAAGAATCCACATAATCCTGTCAAAAAAAGAAAGCCCGCAATAACACAGGAACATGAAATTTTACTAAAAAAGCTTGAAGGGAAATTTACAATCAAAGAATTATCAGATAAACTAAACCTTCCCACTTCTTCCCTTTATTCCTGGGCAAAGAAGAATCATTATCAGGTAAAAAACGGAAATATACATCCATCCATATCTAAGGAATTAGGTAAAAAACTTTTAAATCAGCTAAATACAATGAGTATAGCAGATCTGGCAAAAGAATATCATCTTTCCTACCATGTAGTTTATTACTGGATAAAAAAACAGGGACTTTGCACAAAAAAATCATCTACATTTCCAGAGCATATTCAACAGGAACTTCGTGAGAAATGCTATATATTCTCTCTTAAAGAATTAGCACAAAACTATGGTTTATCCGAGCAAACCATGCGTTCTCGTTTAAAGAATATTGGATGTTTTTCAGATGGACAAGGTGGATTTTTAATTGTAGATGAATCGACTAGCGAAGAAATAAAATCTTTCTATTATGAAAATGATATAGATAAAACAGCAGCAAAATTTCATACCACAAAAACAGCAATTAAAAGCTTTTTGAAAAATAAGCAATTAAATAGGTCACCAAAAACTTTAGAAATAATTCAGTAGACAACACTAAAAAAATATGCTAACATTAAATAAACATAAAAAATTAAAAATGGGGAGAACAATAATGAAAGCAACCAAAGCAGAATTGTTTTTATCTTATTGCTGGGCTGATGAACAAAAAGCAAATGAAATAGCTGCTCGATTACAACAAATTTCCAGTATTAATTTACATCAAGATAAACTTGATATAAAAAAATGGGGAAGTATTAAAGAATATATGCAGTCTATTTCACATATGGATTATACTATTTTATTAATTTCAGATGCTTATTTAAAGTCTGTAAATTGTATGTATGAAGTACTTGAAGTAATGAGAGATAGAAAATATAAAGATAAAATCTTTCCTGCGATAATAAATACAGGAATCTATAAACCTGCTATAAGAGCAAGTTATGTAAAACACTGGCAACAAGAATGTGAATCGCTCGAACAAACCCTCCAGGGGATTCATTATCAAAATCTTGGAAAACTAGGCGAAAATCTAAAACAGATGAAAGATATTTCCTCTAATATTGCTAATTTTTTAGACTTAATTTCAGACATGAATAATCCATCAATAAATGATGTTTGCAGTGCTATTGAGCAAAATTTAAAAGAACATGGATTTATAAATGATTTACAAACATCTCATACGCCTCATAAAATATCTTCAAACTTTTTTAATCAAATTGGAACTACTGAATATAAAAAAATAACAGATTTTGAAATCAACCAATTTATTCTACAAGCGTTCAATGAAATCAATGAAATCATGATTGATTTATGCAAACAACTTGAAAACCAGTATCCTGCTTATCAGGCAACGATAGAAAAAATTGATTCCAGAAATTATTTTTATCAATTTTATAATCAAGGCAATTTAATTAAAAACTTAAAATTATTTCTGGATAATAGCTTTGGAACAATGAATATAGGTTTATCAAATGATTTACATTCTTTTGGAAATAGCCACTCTTGGAACGCTATGTATACAGTAAAAAGCAGTAATGGTCAATTATTTTTATTAAGCACACTTTCATATAATAATAGCCAGGAAATGATGACTTCTGAAGATGTAGTCAAAGATATATGGACAACCTATATTACCCCTTATCTATGATATAAAAAATCGAAAGGTGGAATAACTATTGCTAAAACTTTATTTAGATAATTGTTGCTATAATAGGCCATTTGATAATCAATCACAAATTAAAATACATTTAGAAACACAGGCGAAATTGTATATTCAAGCCAAAATAAAGGATGGTATCTATTCTTTAGTTTGGTCATATATTTTAGATTATGAAAACAGTCGCAATCCTTATGAAGAAAAGCGACAGGCTATCTCTCCATGGAAAAATATTGCATCCGAATGTGTTGCAGGTGAATCTGAGGAAATATTGACTTTCGCAGAATCTCTTCACACAAAGGGAATTAAAACCTATGATACCCTTCATATTTCCTGTGCTGTTTTTGCCGGTTGTGATTATTATCTAACTACAGATAAAAAACTATTAAATACACCTATTCCAGAAATCAAAATTATCAATCCAATTATGTTTGTAAATGAAATGGAGGAATAACTATGCGAACAGATACTCTTGTAAAACAAGAAGGCTTAAATGCTTTAATTTCTTGCTTGGGTTATGTGGATGCAGAACGATTTATTGTATTAATGAATAAGGAACCATTTGATTATACAAAATGGAGAGAAATTTACCTTGATGATGGACTTAATATTCGAGAATTAATCAAGAAAGCCCAAGAAAATTCAAAAAATTGCAGATAATCATTTAATTTTTTATTTCAAAAAGCATATTCTT
>CANEMG010000219.1 GCA_947428535.1 uncultured Clostridium sp.
GATTTTAAGTATCGATTGTTTTCTAACTTCAAAAAAGCGCACCTATAGTGCGCCTTTATAATCTTGGTTAGTTTTTTAATTAAACATTATAATCTGATACTTTTTTATAAGCATATAATGCTGAAGCAACAAGTGCTATAACTATAAACACTACTGATGAACTTGTTCCTGCATATGGCAATTGAGAACTTGGTGTGTTTGTATTTTTGTTTCTGTTACTTGCTTCATTGTTAGCTGCATTTACATTATTTGCAGTATTATTTGAAGAAGCACCTACTGTTGCTGATATACTTCCGCTAGCATTAACGTTAGCATTTGTATTTGCAGTATTTGTATCTGCTGTATTTTCTGTGTTTCCTCCTGTTGTACTTGGAGTAATTACTGGTGCAGTTGCTAATGAACTAACACTTCCAAATACTAAAGCTATCAATGTGATAACTACTAAACTAACTAAAATTTTTTCTTTTCTTAATTTAACCATTTTTCCATCTCCCTATTACTTAACATCTGAACTTATTATAACATATACTTTTTTTACAATGCAAGTATTTTTTATATTTTTTTGATTTTTAATATATTTGAAATAATTGTAAACCTATTGTAATATTATACATTAAATTTAAATAATACTATATCTCCATCTTGCATTATATATTCTTTACCTTCTGATCTAACAAGCCCTTTTTCTTTTGCCTGCACCATTGAGCCACCAGAATTTATTAAATCATTATAAGCAATTACTTCTGCTTTAATAAATCCTCTTTCTATATCTGAATGTATTTTTCCAGCAGCTTGTGGAGCTTTAGTTCCAATTTTTATTGTCCAAGCTCTTACCTCTGGTTCTCCTGCTGTTAAAAAAGACATTAAACCTAACAAAGTATAACTCGCTTTTATTAATTTGTCTAGTCCTGATTCTTCTAGTCCTAATACCTCAAGCATTTCTTCCTTTTCATCTTTTTCTAAAACACTTAGTTCTTCTTCTATTTTTACACAAAGTGAAATAACTTCTGCACCTTCTGATTTCGCATACTCTTTTACTTTTAAAACATTTTCATTTGCTTCTGGATTGTCTAATTCATTTTCTGAAATATTTGCTACATATAATACTGGTTTCATAGTTAGTAAAAAACTTTCTCTTATTACTTCTTTTTCTTCATCTGTATAAGATAAAGTTCTTGCACATTTTCCTGCATCTAATGTTTCTTTTACTTTTTCTAATGTATCTATTTCAAATTGATATTTCTTATCTGCTTTTAAAAGTTTTTTTGCTCTTTCTAATCTTTTTTCTATTGTTTCCAAATCTGCAAAAATCAATTCAAGATTTATTGTTTCTATATCACGAATTGGATTTACATTTCCTTCAACATGAACTATATTGGAATTTTCAAAGCATCTTACTACTTGCAAAATACTATCTACTTCTCTAATATGTGATAAGAATTTATTTCCTAATCCTTCTCCTCTGCTCGCTCCTTTAACTAATCCCGCAATATCTACAAATTCTACAATAGCATTTGTAACTTTTTGTGGTTTGTAAATTTCTGCTAATTTTTCCAATCTTTCATCTGGAACTGCTACTACACCTACATTTGGTTCTATTGTACAAAATGGATAATTTGCACATTCTGCTCCTGCCTTTGTTATACTGTTAAACAAAGTACTTTTTCCAACATTTGGAAGTCCTACTATTCCTGTTTTCATTTCTTATCCTTTCTATTATTTGTAATTTTCAAAAAAATATTTTATTTATACATTTTTTCTATAATAACATACGTATTTTTTGGGACAAAAATGTCCAAAAACTACAGTCCCCAATTGGACATTTTAAAAATGGAGCCCACTACCAGACTTGAACTGGCGACCTCTTCCTTACCAAGGAAGTGCTCTACCGCCTGAGCTAAGAGGGCATTCTTTATAAATAAAAATACATGGTATATTTTACTTTTTAATATACCATATACTATTCTTCATTTTCTAAACACTTTGTAGCTTTTTTTCTAATACGTTGAATTGCATTATCTACAGATTTTACTGGTGAATTTAATTTGTTCGCTATTGATACATAACTCTCACCTTGTATATATTTATCTAAAACTTGCTTTTCAAAATTACTTAAATTTTTATCTATTCTATTTTCTATAAATTGAATATATTCTTTTTTTGTTATTGTTTCTAATGGATCTTCAACTAGATTTGTATCTAGAATTTCCATAACTGTTGTATCATCATTTTCATCATATGCTGATACATTTAGCGAAAATGATGAATTTAATGGTATATGCTTTTGCCTATTTGATGTTTTTATTGCTGTAATAAGTTGTCTTTCTATACATAAATTTGCAAATGTTTTGAATGAATTATTTTTTTCTAAATCAAATGATTGTATTGCTTTAAATAATCCTATCATTCCTTCTTGTAACATATCATCACTTTCAGCTCCTATTAGAAAAAACTTATTTGCTTTCATACTAGCTAATCCTCTATATTTTTCTAATAAGAAATTTTGCGCTTCTAAATCGCCTAATCTGATTTGCTCGATTAGTTTTTCATCTGTAATATTTTGATATTTGCTATCACTAAAATTATACAAATACTTGTTAGACATTTTCTCTTTTGAAACCTCCATGTTAGTTATAGCTGTATTATATGTTCTAAAGCTTGCTATGTCAAGTATCATACGCAAAAAAAGACAGATTTTTTATCTGTCTTTTTTATTATTATTTTGCATAATCAATTACTCTTGATTCTCTTATTACGTTTACTTTTATTTGTCCTGGATATTCCATCTCATTTTCTACTTTTTTAGCAACTTCTCTTGCCATTATAACCATTTCACTGTCTGATACTTTTTCTGGTTTTACTATAAGTCTTACTTCACGTCCTGCTTGAATTGCAAATGATTTTTCTACTCCTTCAAATGAATCTGCGATTTCTTCTAGTTTTTCTAATCATTTTAT
>CANEMG010000220.1 GCA_947428535.1 uncultured Clostridium sp.
ACTCTGCTTGCTTTATATAATTTTAAAATTTTATATAACTTTTACTCTATTATACATAATTTTATCCTTTATTAAATACATTTATATATACTTATTCTAAAAAGATAGTTTTATATATTATTTTGTTTGACACAATTATAAATTTATTATATAATATCAAAGATTTTATGTCAATCAGTATTGAAGATGAGAACACTCATTTTCGAATCTATTAAAAAACAGGAGGTATTTTTATGCTATTCAAGAAAGACATCAAAATTGCAAATGAGCTAATTTCACAAGGATATGTAGCAAAATATGATCATCATATTCACACTACGTATTCAGATGGCTCTTTTACTTTAATAAAAATCATTGAATTGGCAAGAAACTCGCGGTTAAAGCGAATTGTTATTACTGATCATAATAACATATTAGCTTGTTCCAAGGAATTATTATCAATTCCAAAAAAAGATTTAGGGACTATGAAAGTTTTTGTTGGCTCCGAAATTGCTTGCAAAGTTCTAGATCAGGCTACAGGTATGTATATTCCAATTGAATTACTATACTATGGGCCTCATCCGGAAAAGGTACAGTCCTTTATTGATGAATATGATCATAGTATGGTTCCGCAGGATGAGCAGCTTGAGTTTTTAATTGGGCAATGTGAGAAGCACCATTTAAAACATTCCGAAAATCTGCACGTACCTGATGGAATGTTTGCTACAAAATACTTGTGCATGGATTTAGTTAAATATCCTGAAAACAAGGCGTTTTTTGATTCAACTCATCCGATTGTATTTACTTCACCAAAGCTATTTTTCAAAAAATTCTGTACTCATCCATGTAGTGACTTTTATATTGATACTACAAAAAAATTACCCACAGTAGCGGAGGTCGCTAGTAAAGCAATCGAGATTGGTGGAGTTACAATTCTTGCGCATCCTTGCTTATATATCTATAATAAAAAAGAGGATGTTTTGTCGTTTTTAAATTTTCTTTTAAAAACAACAAAAACTCACGGTATAGAAGTTTTCCATTCTTCTCATACTTTCGAGCAAAGAAATTACTTGTATAATTTTGCAAAAAGCAACAAACTTTTAATAGGTGCAGGTACAGATTTTCATTCTGGTCCAGATACAGTTATTGGATTTGGCAGAACAGATCAAATTCTTTCTCTTCCGGATGATCACGACTTTGATTGGATTGAAGAAATTTATACAAGCTAACACCCCCTCCAAATAATTTTATCACAGAAAATATTCTAAATTTCTATGATAAATAAACAAACAGTCCAAGAAAACGTTGTGTTTCCTTGGACTGTTTGTATTTATATTAATTAGTTTTAGTTATTTTGCAATTATTCATATCATCTATTATAATAGCCTCTTCATTAGATAATTTTACAAAATTATAGCTAGGGTAATCTTTTTCAATTTCATTAGCTATTTTAGTATATTTCTCTTTACTTTTATAATGAGGTATAATGTAAAAATTAACTAAATTTAGTGCAGCATAGTTATTTAACAATGGAGCTTGACTTTTATCATCTAGTTTCTGAACATAATCAATAGATGGACATAATATACATGAACCTGCACTTGAACCAATATATATTTTATTATTAGCGAATTCTATTAAGTCTTGAACAATATTTTTTATTTTTAGTTGTTGTAACAAATAAAAACTATTTCCACCAGCAACAAATATTGCATCTACATTATTAAGTTTCTCTATAATTTCTTCTCTAGTTTCATTTGAAATATCTATATCAATTACTTTTAAATTCATCTTAGAAAGATCAGCTCTATCTTCTTCCATATACCACCTATTCTTATCAGGTTCTGAAGCAGTTGGAATAAAACCTATTGTCATATTTTACCATATCCCTAACTTTCAATGGTACTTTTTAGTTCATTATTAAACTATATATTATATTTTTCTTTAACCTTATTAGGAAGTATATCTTCCATCTTTTTTATTCCTCCCTAATAATATTTTTGCTTCCCAAATATGTTGCTAAAAAATATGCACCATATATTATTCCCATAATAATAACTGTAACTATAATTGATGGTAATAGATCTGCTGAAGAAGCTATTCCTGACAAAGTCTTTAATGCAAATTGTATACCAAATATAGAATGTATAATTGCTAAAATAAGTGGAGCTGCAAAAAATATTCCAATTTGCAAAAATAATGATTTATTTATCATTCTTTCATCACAACCAATTTTTCTTAAAACTAAATATCTTTGTTTATTATCTGAGCTTTCTGTTAATTGTTTTAATGCTAGTATTGCAGAACTTGCAATTAAGAATATAATTCCTAAATATATTGCTATAAAAGTTACTATTGTAGCTAATCCAACACTTGCTTCTATTAAAGAAATTTTTGTAAAACCATCTATATCTAATCCTTGATTGTTTAAATTTTGTACAAATCCACTATCGCCACTTGCAAAAATTTCTTCTATTTTCTGTTTTTCATCATCTGTATTCGCATTATAATTTGCAACTAATAATTGCATTTCTTTCATTTCATCATTTAATTGGCAATTATCTGGTACTAATATAATTCCAGTATTTGTATGGCTTGTTGACATTGTTATAAATCCTTCTTTACATTCATTATATTTAGATTTATATTCTTTTCCAGCTATTTCTAAAGTATGATTTCCACTTGAAAGTACTTTATTTCTTATTTCTAGCATAGATTCAAACTCGCAAATCATAATATATTCATTATCTTGTAATTCATATTGCTTTATATTGTACAATTTAGCAATTCTATTATAATCAGAGATTTTTATTATTTCCTCTGTACTTCCATAACTTAAATTTGGAAATAATTCTTTTATTTCTTCAATTTTTTCTCCCAAAAATTTTTCCCATGTTAAATCATTAGCAGAATATATTGGTATTTCTATAACATCTTTTAGAACATTCATATCTAATCCATTTTTTTTCATTGT
>CANEMG010000221.1 GCA_947428535.1 uncultured Clostridium sp.
CATCCATATTCATAAATTCTATATATTTATCTATGTTTATTGCTATACCTCCTAATACTATTAAACCTATAATAGCTCCTAATGCTACACCTGAAAATATACTATTTTTTTCTTTATCTTTTATTGCACTTGTATTAGCTCCTGTTCCAAATACACTTTGTATTGCTCTTATAATAAATTGCATTGGATACATTAATGAAAAAATATTGATTAAATTTTTATCTACTAAAATTCCAAGCAAAAACCATCCTAAAATTGGAGTTATTGATGTAAAAAGTGTATCTAGCCCTATTCTTAATAATCTGTTCATTGTTACCTGTCCCTTATATATTTCATATTTTATTAATTATTCTATTTTCTTTATCATTTCCCCTGGATAATCATATAATGCTAACGCATATGGCTTTCTATATGCATCTCCTTGTCTCATTTTATTCCCCTATATTTATTTATATAACATTTATACCATTATTGTACTTAAAAGTAAATTGAAATTATAAAAAAGAGCAAAGAAACTAGATCTTTTTCTAATCTCTTTGCTCTAAAATTTAATTTATATATGTTGTCTTACATTTATTGTTACTGGAACCGTTATTGTTTCTCCTATCATTCCTAATATAGTATCATTTTCATTATTATTGTCATTATTTATCCATTCAAGTTCTAATGTTAATATTTTATTTCCATTTTTTGAAGTAAATTCTGAGTTATCTTCTATTTCTACTGTTTTTACTGTTCCAAATTTATAATTTTCACCATCTAATTTTGCTGTTAAACTAAATGTGTCATTTAGCGTTTCATCATCTATTTCTGCACAAATATCTACTGGTACTTTCGTTCCTGTTAAGTCTATCTCTACATTTGCTATTGCCTTTAATCCTGGTGCTATTTTCCCTTTTACAACATTGCAATTATCTTCAACTTTAAACTCTATCTTTTGTGTATCTTCTAAATCCTTTGTATCAGATGTAATTGTTACTTTCCAATCTGTTATCTCATTATTTTTTCCTACTATCATATGACTTGCATAGTTATTACTAATAAAAAGTAATGGAATAACAAATAGTATAAAAGTAGTAACAATAAATTTTGTTTTACTTTTAAACATTTGATACCTCCAATTTTAAAACATACATTGGTATTATACCAAAGTTTTAGAATTATGTCAACCAATATGTAACAATTATCATTATAATAATTCTTATATACTAGTATTTCCCAAAATTAAAAAAATACACATTAGATTTTATTCTAATGTGCATTCTATCTTATATTTTCTCTATAATATTTAATCATTCTTTTGTAATCTTTTTGGCATAGATTTTCTAAAAAATCCTAATATATTTTTTTAGGAGTTGTATCTTCAAAATCAAATTCTTTTTTCTTTACCCTCATAGGATATAATTCATATTTTATCCTAAAGAATGGAAAATCATCTAGTTCATTAGTTTCTATGCAATCTAAATATATATCTAACCAGTCTGAATCCTTACAAGCCGTTATAATTGCTGGATGCACATAACGATTTCTCATTAATTCCAATGACAAATCTAAAGAATCCAATAATGATGCTTTTTCTTTCTCTCTCATTAATACAAATGTTTCTCTAAATCTTGAAATATTTGCATATTTATAATAACTAAGTGGAAGTGTATATTTTTCATCTACAATTGTTTGTATATCTGTATAATCATTTTCATCACTTGCTAATATTTCTTTCACTTCTGATACTTTATAAGGTAGTATAACCTTGTTTTGTATTTCTGAAATTAAAAGTGTATCATTATCTTCTATTATATTTTCACCAATTCCCATTTCCTCTAATTTAATGTCTTCATTTTTAACCATCTCACTATTACTAGTATTTGTTAAGGCTTCACTAAAAATATTTTTTTCAATATATCGAAGAGTTAACTGTTCCTCAACTATCGAATGTTCTATAACTTCTTTTTTTAAACTATTATAACTTTTGTTATATTCTTTTATTCTTTGCTTGAAACTATTCTCGTTTATTTTGTCAATATCATTTTCTATATTAGATAGTATGCTTATTTTTTCTTTTGAGCTTTTTATTTGTTTTCTAAAATATTTTAGATTATCCTCTGTTGTATGTAATAGTTCGATAAATATGTCAATTTCTTCTATTTTCTCTTCTTTTTGGATTCTTTCATTTAGACTTATTAAATGTTTTTCTAAAACTTTTAATTTATTTTGATATAGTGTTTTTATATTTTCTATTTCCTCAATATCAGCATGTATACAATTTAGTAAATTTTCTTTTGTTTCTGAATAAACAATCATATTTTTTCCCTTCTTAGCTTATATTATTTTACTGTAAATCCTGCAATATAATTTGCTTCAAGTGTAGTATTATACATATTATCATTAGCAAACTGTATCGCTCCATAATACTTTCCATTATTTAAAACTTCTCCACTTGATAATCTTAAATAAATCTTATATTCCCCTAATGCCAATTCTGGTAATTTAATATTAATCAATTTTTTAATTGTTGTCTTAGATAAAAAGTCTTTTGCATCAATACTTACACCAGTATATGTTTGAACAATATTTCCACTATTATCTGTTAAAACTATATCTGCTCTCTTACTTTTTATCAAATTAGCAAAACCAACATTTTCTACAGTTATATCAATTGGTAGTGATCCTTTGCTTTCTGCATTCTCATAAGTTCTAACCTCTTTTACAACAAATCTATAACCTAAATGATTTTCTATATATGTCAAAGCTGATTTTCCATAATAGTAAGGATTATCTCCTGTATATATCTGTTTTGCCCATTGTTCGTGTAATGCCTGATTCCATTCCCAATTTATATATGATGTATGAAGTTTAAAAGCTTCTTGTATAAAATACATTGCTGTATTATATGAACCAATCGCTGATAGTGGATTACTTGGGTCATACTCTGCATCAACTATTGC
>CANEMG010000222.1 GCA_947428535.1 uncultured Clostridium sp.
TTTGATCCAAATGTTAATGAATATGCAACACTTTTCTTGTCTCCTAACATTGCACTTGTGTATACATCAAATATTTCATGATTTACAAGTAGGTTTCCTCCAGCTTTTTTTATTACCTTAGAAATTTCATCTGATGTTATATTTTTATCTAATATTATTGCAATATCTTTTTTTATTGTTGGATATATTGATATTTCTTTAAATTTCATTTTACTAACTTTTTTAGCTAATAACTTTTCTAAATTTATTTCAAATACATATACCTCTTCTTTTGAAATTTCTGGATGTATTCTTCCTATAACACCTACTATTTCTCCATTTACATTTATTTCAGCTACTTGGCCTGGATGAAATTCTTTTATAAATTGTTTTGGTAATACAAAACTATATCTTCCTGCATATCCTAAATAATCTAATACCTCTTCTACTACACCCTTTGTAATATAAAAGTCAACTTGTTTTTTATTATTTATTCCTAAATAATATTCTCCTGCCATTAAACTACATAACTTTCTGTCTTCTCCATAGTTTTCTTCTTTTTTCCAAAACCCTTTTCCTATTTCAAATATACAAACATCTTTCATATAATGTGCTTTGTTATATTCGTATATCTTATATAAAGATGGTATTAAACTATATCTTAAAACATTTCTCTCTTCTGTCATTGGATCTAATAATTTTAATTCTTCAAAAATGTCAGTTGTATACTTATGAACATCTTTATCATTTATTAAAATATATGATAATGTTTCATTTAGTCCAAGAGATATCATTTTATCTCTAATTCCTCTTTCTGTTTTATTTACACTTCCTATTTTCATAGGTACTACTGGTAATTTTCCAACTATATTATCTACACCATAAATTCTTCCAACTTCTTCTATTAAATCTTCTTTTATAGATATATCTAATCTTCTTGTTGGAACTGTTACTGTTATTATTTCTCCATTTACATCAGATTTAAATCCTAATCTTCTAAATACATCTAATACATCATCTTTTGATATATTTGTTCCTAATAAATCATTTATATCCTTTGATGTTATATCTACTTTTTTCTCTGTTTTATCTGATTTATCATATACTACTGTTCCAGTTTGAATTGTAGCATCAGCATATTCTTCTAATAATTTGACTGCTCTTTCCATTGCCATATAAGTTCTATTTGGATCTAATCCCTTTTCAAAACGATTACTTGCTTCACTTCTTACTATTTTTTTAGAAGTTTTTCTTACTTTTACTGAATCAAATATAGCAGCTTCAATTAAAACATTTTTTGTTGTTTCTTCTATCTCTGTATCTAATCCTCCCATAACACCTGCTAAACCTATTGATCTTTTTCCATCAGAGATAACTATATCTGTTTCTTCTAATTCTCGTTCTATATTATCTAGTGTTGTTAATTTTTCACCTTTTCTAGCCATTCTTGTTTCTATACAATTACCTAATCTATCTGCATCATAAAAATGTAGTGGTTGACCAAGTTCTAGCATAACATAATTACTTATATCTACAACATTGTTTATTGGTCTTATGTCTGATGCTATAAGTCTATTTTTTATAAAATCTGGACTTTCTTTTATAGTAACATTTAATGCTTTTCTAGCCAAAAATAAACTACAATTATCTGTATTTACATTAACAGAAAAACTATTATTTAAATCTTCACCACTTTCATTGTGGCTTAAATCAAGTCCTTTAACCTCTTTGTTGTAAATAGCTCCAATTTCATAAGCCATTCCTAATATGCTAAGTAAATCTCCTCTATTTGCTGTTAGTTCAAAATCAATAACTTCATCATCTAATTTTAAATATTCAATCGGATCTTTTCCAACTACAGCATCATCACTTAAAATATGAATTCCGTTTTTATCTTCTTCTGACAAAAATTTCTTGTCTATTCCTATTTCATATAATGCGCAAATCATTCCGCAAGATTCTTCTCCTCTTATCATTCCTTTTTTTATTTTAAAATCATCTGGAAGCTCTGCACCAACTAATGCAACAATTACTTTTATTCCCTCTCTTACATTTGGAGCTCCACACACAATATTTAAAACTTCATTACCAACATCTACTTTACATACATGTAAATGATCAGAATCTGGATGGTCTTTACATTCTAAAACTTTACCAATTACTAATTTAGTTGATGGCACTAGTTTTTCGGCACTATCATATTCATTTCCAACTCTAGTCATATCTTCAGCAAGAGTTTCAATATCAACATCTATATCAACATAATCTTCAACAAATTTTCTACTTAATTTCATTTCTATTTTACCTTTCTTATTTTTATTTTTCTTACAAAATAATATTTTAGTCTTTCTATAAAAAATTATATATATTAATAATGAAGTGATGCACAGTTTGGGAGTTTGATTTGTCTTTACATCTTTTTAATAACAGAAAATATATAAATAACAACATATATATTTAAATCCATAAACGACCAGTAAAGAACGAAATTATAATATATATAATTTTATATATAAATTACTCCTCATCTTTCCTATCAAATTGAGATAAGAACTTCACATCATTAGTATATAAATATCTCATATCAGTAATTCCGTAATTAAACATAGCCAATCTATCAATACCAGTACCAAAAGCAAAACCTGAGTATTTATCTGAATCATAACCATTCATTTTCAAAACATTAGGGTGAACCATACCTGCCCCTAGAACTTCTATCCACCCTGTTTTCTTACAAAGTGGACAACCCTTTCCACCACATTTAAAACAAGTAACATCAACTTCATAAGAAGGTTCTGTAAATGGGAAGTAACTTGGTCTAAATCTTAACTCACTATTTGCTCCTATCATCTTCTTAACAAATACTTCTAATGTTCCTTTTAAATCTGCTAATGATACATTCAATTCTTTTTTATCTATAACTAAACCTTCAACTTGATTAAATTGATGAGAATGTGTAGCATC
>CANEMG010000223.1 GCA_947428535.1 uncultured Clostridium sp.
AAATTGATTATAAGAGAAGATAGGAAAACATATATGGATTTTTGGGTTTCTTATATAGCTTTTATATTTGACTTTAATTTTAAAGAGGGATTAGAATATATACATAAAAAGGACTATATTAATAAAGTAGTTGATAGATTAAATTATAAGAACATAGACACAAGAAACAAGATGGAGAAAATACGAGAACATGCCAATCAATATGTTAAATTTAAACTACAAAAATTATACACATAATTTAAATGATGTTAAATGTGAAGGAGTTAATATATTATGAATTTAAAAGATAAAGTAGCAATTGTAACAGGCGGAAGTAGTGGAATTGGTGCAGCTATTGCTAATAAATTAAATGAATTAGGAGCTAAAGTAATTATATTTGATACAAAAGAACCCAAATCTACATTTGAGTATTATAAAGTAAATATAACTAAAGATAATGAAATAAAAAAAGCTGTTAGTTTAATAGATAAAGTAGATATATTAGTTAATAATGCTGGAATATATTTTGAAAAGTATATTGAGCAGACAACTGATGAAGATATAGACAATATGGTAGATGTAAATATTAAGGGAACCTTTAAAGTTACGAGAAATCTGATTGATAAAATAAAAGAAAACAGAGGATGTATTGTAAATATTGCTTCTTGTTTGGGATTAGTTCCAGAATTAACATCACCTTTATATTGTACAACGAAGGCTGGAATTGTAATGTTTACTAAATGCTTAGCACAAGAGTATGCAAATTTAGGAGTTAGAGTAAATTGTGTTTTACCAGGACCAATTTTAACAGAATTATTGGAAACAAGTTTTAAAAGCGAAGAACAAAAGATAAAATGTTCTAATAGAATCCCAATTAAGAGAATTGGTAGTCCAAATGAAGTTGCAAATGTAGTTGCTTTTTTATGTAGTGATGAAGCCTCATATGTAACAGGAGGAATTTATACTGTAGATGGTGGAGTTTCTACATCTAGTATTTATTCTAAATAGTTTTTTTAAAATTTGTTATAGAATAATAATGAAAAATGATAATAATTATTTCAATACAAATAGAAAAACGGAAAAACACTGATATATCAATGTTTTTCCGTTTGTTCATTTTTGCATTAGAGTCATATGTGATAAGTTCTAATTTCACAATTATCTAATGCTAAATTTAGTAAACTATCTTGATTTGGGATACCATTTGAATAACAATCTACTGGAATGCTTACACCGCCGTGACATACTAATAGAACTTTTTTAGAACTATATTCTTCTTTTATCTTATCTAATTTTGAATATATTCTATTAAAGAAATCTTTTATATTTTCGGCATATTTAAATTGCATGTTTTGTTTGTAACTCCAGAAACCTTCATAATCAAAGTCTTCTGCATTCATTCCTTCAAATTCGCCAAAGTCTCTTTCAGATATTTGCTCATCATAAATAATTGGAATATTTCTATCTTTATTTATTATTAGAGCTGTTTCTTTGGCTCTTTTAAGTCTTGAGCAGATTATTAAATCAATTTGTATATTTTTTAATTTTTCTTTAGTTTCTTTTGCTTGTTTAATTCCTTTGCTATTTAACGAAATATCTGCTTTTCCTTGTATTTTACTATGCAAATTCCAATCAGTTTGTCCATGTCTAACTATGTACAATTCCATATAAAAACCTCCGTTTAATGTAGAAATTTAAAGTTATTGAGTTGAAAATTTTATTTCAACAGTGACATCAAACCAAAAAATATTTCGTGCTCTTTCTCTGTCAAACTTAATAACTCTATCATATTCATTTTGTAGTTCCTGATAGAATTCATCTGAAAAGTACGGTGTTCCATCCTCATCAAATCCAGTGGGAGTTACTATGTTTCCAAAAGTATAATCTTTTATTTTAATGTTATTATATTTAGGAAGTGGTTTAATGAATTCAAGTGTAGGATGTTCGTGATTACAGTTGCTTAAAAAAGCTGCTGTTGTGTAGACTGTTTGTTTCATGGGGTCAACCTCCTTACCGTATAAAATATTGTATATCCATAATTTTAGTATAAGGCAGTTAACACCAATAGTAAAATACATTCTAGTAATCAATTATAACTTGAAGTTATATATGAAAAATTGTGTGCAAATTTATTTTGTAGATTTGTTATTTAAAAATTCTTTTTTTATAATTTTAACTAAGCAATTTAGTTCATCAAACTTATTATTTTTATTTAAATAAATTCCAAATTCTAGTGGAGATAATTCAAAATCTGTATTTAATTCACAAATTTTGTTTTCTTTTAAATCATCTTGAATATATTCTTTTGTTATTATACCAATGCTATCTTCATTTTTTAGTATTCCTAACATAGTTGTATAAGTAACATTTTTAATATTTTCTTTTCCTTCTAATCCTAGTTCCTTCATAAGATTAATAGTTGTTAGTGATGTTCTTTTTGGAGTATATATTATTTCATTTTTTAAAGTTTCTTTGCTTAAAGTTCTGTTAGCAAATCTTGAATTGGTGTTAATTACAAAAATATCATGTAAATTACCAAGGCTAATAAATGATATTTTTTGAGTATTATATAATTCTTCATTAACTTTTTTTGAAAATACTATATCTAACTTTTGATTTTCTAACATAGATAGCATATTATTAAAAGTTTCGTTTGTTACATCTATTTGACTTTTAGGATTTTCTGCATAATATTTTGTAAGGCATCTTCCAAACATTGTACTAAGCATCATAACATGTGAACCTAGATTTATATTTCTAACTTCTTTAAATTTAGTATCTATATTTGTTAATAATGAAATAGAATCTTTTATTTCATTATAAAGAGCTTGTCCTTTTTCTGTCAGTTCCATACCATATTTATTTCGATTGAATAGAGTTACTTGTAATTCTTTTTCTAAATTTTTAATATGTTTTGTAACTGCTGGTTGAGAAATATGCAAAATTGCACTTGCTCG
>CANEMG010000224.1 GCA_947428535.1 uncultured Clostridium sp.
CTATTTCACTTTTTACCATAAAAGGTAATGTTACGCTTTTTACATTTAAACCATTTCTATTATTGGCTTCATAATAAATTTCTAAATTTAATTCACATTCATGATTATACATATTTCCTGATCTAGTAGTATTTATTTTTTTAGGTAAACAATTTACATCAAAAATAGTTAAAATATCTTCTACTGCTACATTTTCATTAATGTGCATATTTTCTATAATATCCTCTCGTGCGCTTTGAACACCAACTTCTTTTTTGGTAAATTCCACATCATTTCTTGTACCATACATATCTTGAATAACATCAATTGTTTTATTCTCAAAAGCTTCACAACAAACTTCAAAATCTACTTGGCAAGCAATTGAGTGCATTTCTTTTGAATTTGCTTTAAATAACATATTTCTTATACTGTAATCTACATTACAGATGTTGCTATCTGTAATTTTATCCATATCAATAAAACTCATAACAGGAATTGTAGAAGCTGCTACTCCTATTCTATTATCCTCAGTTAAAAAAACCACTTTTACATTTGCATCAGCTTTAGCTAAAACTTTATTAAAGCTAATTTTATTCTCTAAATTTGCTATTTCTACATCTGTTTTTAAAATTTCTGATATTTCATAATCATTATCTACTGATATATCTTCTTTCATAGAAGTTCTAACATTATTTCTACCAATTATAGATTTAATATCTAAAGTTTCTTTTAACTTTTCTACATTTTCAATTTCAGTGAAATCACTAGTTATTTCTATCTCACTTTTTTCAAAAATGTCACTCTTAATCTTCACATTAGCTTTTATTGAAATCTTTCTTTCATTTAAGACCTTTGATTCAATACCTTCTAAAATAACTTTTTGTTTTGTAAAACAATTTTCATTTATTCCGCTATCTTCTATACTTTCTGATATGGTTAATGTTGTTTGAATTGAACGAGTTTCACCATTATCTGCTAAATACACTATATATGTATCTATATTTCCATCTATTCTTACTCTACCACTTCCTATATCTTCTTTATATATATAAGCCATTCCATTTGTGTTAATGATATTTACTATATCTGGTTTTATATCTGGAACAATAACATCTCCATTTATTTCTACTACTTTTGTATTACTTGCAGTTTTTTTGTTTATAATTACTGTATTTCTCTCCATAAAAATCCTCCTTAAAATATTATCTACTAATACCATGTATATGAGGATAAAATAAAAAAATTCCTAAAACTTAGGAATTTCTATTATAAACTTTTTATTTTAATTTGCCGATGTGATAAAAGCATTTTCAATTTCTGCTACTTCTTGGCTTTTGGTTTTCTTCACTTCTAATTGTGGTTGTACTAATGGTTCATATTTTTCCCCATTATACATACTAACCTCTACAGATCTAGTAAATAAATCTGTATAATTATAAGAACCCACTCTATTTGCATCTTCAAATTTTACTCTAAAATAACTATTATAAACATTTTCAATTATTGCTGACTTTTCTTGTGGCTTACTTCTTTTTCCTGGTGATTCCTTTATAATAATTTTTTGTCCTATGTTTTCTCCAATATTTTTTCTTAAGTCTGCAATTTCAGATCTGTAAATTCCCATTTTCCAATCACCTACTTCTTTCGATTTGATGAATTTTTTATATCACGGATACATTAAAAAGTCAAAAACCATAAGTTCATATTCATCTCATCAAATTCAGTGTTTTCAGTGTACCTAGAAGTTTAAGTCTGTTTTTTATCATTTATATTACATCTTTGTTTCAAAATTATAACTTCTGTTTTCCTTGGTAAATCTTGCTTACAAATTATCCACTTTTGAATTACTATATTTTAATTTAGTAGCAAGCCCTCCTCTTATATGTCTTTCTGCCTTATTTTTATCTAAAACTTTTCTAACTTCCATAGCTAATGGATAATTTATCTTTAGTAGACGTTGACTCACATCTTTATGTATACTGCTTTTACTAATACCAAATCTTTTAGCAGCTCCTCTAACCGTATCTTCTGTTTCAATTATATATTGTGCAACTGCAATTGCACGTTCCTCTATTGATAAACCTTTCATAATAAAGCAAACCTCCAAACGAATACTTTTGTTTAAGTGTATTCATTTAGAGGTATTAGTAGAACCTAATATTCTTCTATTTTTATATATACTTTTTCTTCTTCTGCGTAAAACTTCTCTATTTCAAGTTTTGTAATTTGATTATCATCTTTAAAAGCAATTTTATTTAAAGCATCTAATATAATTTTTACTATATTATCTATGTCTGGCTTTTTAACCGGACTCAAAACACCTTCTTCTACAAGCTTTTTATTTTTGTTAGTCATATTTTTTGGCATTTTCAAATATGCGATTATTTTTACATGAACTCTATTTTCAAAAGGAACATATTTAGGATATTTTATAATAAAATATTGCCTAACTAAATTTTCATAATCAGCAGTACCTTTCATAGTATATATATGACCAGTATATGTATTTAATCTAGGTCTTGCTTTACCTTTTATTTCTCCAATTACTTCAAACTCATACATTTTCTTTTCTCCTATGACCATTTGGGGACGTTAGTTTTTGGACATTTTTGTCCAAAAACTAACGTATGTTGCTATCCCTTTATCAATAATTTTATATCATTATCTTTTGCTTCCAATTTAGCGTATCCTCCAACAGGAAAAGTAAATATTGGTGTTGAATGTCCAAAATCCGCTCCACCTATTATTGGAATATTTTTTAATTCTGGTTTATTTTTTATAAGTTTAATCCATTTTTCTTTATTCACATTCGTAGCTTTTTGACTTCTTCCTAATACTATTGCTTTCACTGTTTTAAATTCTGGCATATGCATTAATGATTGAAGATTTCTATCGAACTCCATTAAATATATACTTCCAGCC
>CANEMG010000225.1 GCA_947428535.1 uncultured Clostridium sp.
ATATAGTTAAATGTGATGCAGAAATATTAGCATCTGAAATATTTTCTTTAACATGCTCTACTTTAATATATAAGAGAAAAGTAGGATTAGAAGAAATAGATATAGAAAAAATGTATAGTGAATATGAAAAAACATTATTTAATAAAATCGAAGTGAGGGATGAAAATAAAGATGAGTGAAAGAATTTATAAAGGTTGTGAAAGAATTTTTAAAGCACAAAAGTTTGAAAATTTAAAGCAAATATTAAAAAATACGAAAGAACAATTTGGAACTAATCCAGCTTTTAAATTTAAAACAGCAGATTCTATGAAAATAATGACATATGATGAATATATAGAAGAAGTAGAAGCTTTAGGAACAGCACTTATAAGTATAGGACTTAAAGATAAAAGAATAGGAGTTATATCTGAAAATAGATACGAATGGGAAGAAGCGTATTTAGCAATAACTTGTGGAACAGGAATTGCTGTTCCATTAGACAAAGCACTTCCAGAAAACGAGATATTTAATTTAATAGAACGTTCTGAAATGGAAGCTATTTTTTATTCTTCAAAATATGATGAAATAATGAAAAAAGCAATAGAAAAAGGAATAGGAAAAGTTAGATTTTTTATTTCTATGGATAATACAGAAAAACAAGGAGAAATATATTCTCAAAAAGAACTAATAAAATTAGGAAAAGATTTAGTAAAAAACGGAGCCAAAAGTTTTCAAGATGCTGAAATAAATAATGAAGAAATGGCTATTATGTTATTTACATCTGGAACAACATCAACATCTAAAGCGGTTATGTTATCTCATAAAAATATATGTACAAATATTTATGATATATCATCAGTTTTTGATGTTGCAAAAGAAGATACATTATTATCTTTTTTGCCACTACATCATGTTTTTGAATGTACTGTTGGATTTTTATATCCAGTAAGTGTAGGAGCTACAATAGCATTTTGTACAGGAATTAGACATATTGCAGAAAATTTGAAAGAATATAAAATTAGTGTTATGATTTCAGTACCAGTACTTTTTGAAAGTATGTATAAAAAAGTAATGAAATCTATTGAAGATAAAGGAAAGCTTGGAACAGTTAAATTTGGTATAAAATTAAGTAAAGTTACAGGATTTCTTGGAATTGATATAAGAAAAAAATTATTTAAAGAAATACATGAAACACTTGGAGGAAAATTAAGATTATTTGTTGCAGGAGCAGCAGCTTTTGATCCAGAAGTTGAAAAAGGATTTAACAATTTAGGAATAGACACATATCAAGGGTATGGACTTACAGAAACAGCTCCAGTTGTAGCAGCAGAACATAAAACTTGTGCAAAACAAGGTTCTATAGGAAAAGTATTTCCAAGTTTAGAAGCTAAAATACTTGAACCAGATGAACAAGGAATAGGAGAATTAGCAGTAAAAGGACCAAGTGTAATGCTTGGATATTATAATCATATTGAAAAAGGCATTACAGAAGATGGTTGGTTTTTAACTGGAGATTTAGCATATATAGATAAAGATGGATATATTTTTATAACAGGAAGAAAGAAAAGTGTTATAGTTTTAAAAAATGGAAAAAATGTATATCCAGAAGAAAGCGAAAGTCTAATAAACAAAATTACAGGAGTAAAAGAATCTTTTGTATTTGGAAGACCAGAAAAAGAAGATAAAAACGCTTTAAAATTATGTGCAAAGATAGTTTATGATAAAGAAATTATGAAAGAGAAATATGGGGTAGAGACCGAAGAAGAAATCAAAAAGAAGATTTGGGAAAAAGTAAAAGAAATAAATAGAAAAATGCCAACATATAAATATATAAAAGAAATAATAATAACAGAAGAAGAACTAATTAAAACAACAACATTAAAAGTTAAACGATTTGAAGAAATAAAAACTGTCCAATAAGGGACGCTTGTTTTTGGACATTTTTGTCCAATTTGATACGCATGTTGTTTGCTTAATATTACAATATTTTTGAAAATGTAACGAAAATGTAATAGAAAAAAGTCGAAAAAACTCTTGTAGTTTTACGGAAAACACGATATAATAATTTTAGTATTTAATTAGATTGATACGAAGGAGGTAGTTTACAATGTCATTTTTTCATAAATCAGGCATAGTAAACGTGAAAATGGTAATCACGGAAGAAAAAATTTTATCAAACATAGATAAAATTCAAAAATTAATAAACCCAAACAGTAAAAAACAAATAGTTCAATTAGAGGAAGATTCATATTTTAAAGATTTAGTTGAATCAATAAAAACTTATCTTTTAGAATATCCTAATAAAAAGAATTTTCCAAATAGTGTTTATAAAGCAGCATATGAATTAGTAGAATACGCTACAACTCAATTTGAAGAAAACACAAAGAAAATTGAAGATTTAATTAGACAAAGAGAAAAGAATATAAAATTAGCTAGTGTTTTAAGAGATGCTACAACTGCGGTTAAAGCAAGAGCAAAAAACTGGAAAGAGATTGTAAAGAAAATAGAATCAAAATATCCAGCTGATGTTGCAGAAGCCTTAACAGTAATAGGAAAATGCAAAGATAAAACAACAGAAGAATATGGGGATGCTGTTAAATTAATAGAAACTAAAGTTAATAATCTAGAAAGTAATTTACATATTGAAATAGATATGGAAAGAATAGAAGATAGATCAAAAGCTTTAAGCTACATAGGAATAGAAATTGCAGAAGCATTAAAATATATTCCTGCACCAGTAGATGAAGTTGTAGCTGAAGGTGTAACAGAAGAAAATACTGTATCAAATTCTATTTTACAAACAGAAGAATCAGAAGAAACAGAAACAACAATTACTACTGCTGTAGAAGGAACAACAGATGTAGAAGATGAAATGGCTGAATTAGATACATATT
>CANEMG010000226.1 GCA_947428535.1 uncultured Clostridium sp.
GAGAAGTGTAGTGAGTGCAAATATGCATTAATTTGTAGGGGTGGCTGTTTGGCATCCTCATTAGAAAGCGGCGGGGGGATTCTTTCCCCAATGTGTGGCATTTGGGACACTGATACATGGATGTATGGATATGACAAATTAGTCCTGTGAACTTGGATTCGTATTAAGGTGATAAATTATATGAAAAAAATTGTTTTTATCGGAAAGTTTTTCCCGGAAGTTTGTTATGAATCTTTATTTAATTATCTTATTATAAGGGAAATGAAAAGCTCAGGAAATTATGTAATTCTTATAAGTGATTCATGGAATCGTTGCCATGGCAATAATTTTATTGGCAAGGAAGAAAATGCGTCAGATATTATAGATGAGTATTATTACCTGGATCCTGTTCAGTTGAACTACAGCGATTATAATATAAACGTTGGATTAATTGCAATGGTAAAAAAGGTATTGAAATTTCAAGAAGTTGATATGGTTATGACTTCTAATATTATTGATTACAGCTTGGTTATGGCATATATAAAAGAAAAATTTTCCTTGAAAGTTTCGTTGATAGTCAATGACAGAACTGTTTTTCGGTTTATTAATGATGATTATACAGGGGAGATAGCGCCGGAATTAATTGGTTCCTATGATAAAATAATTGCTTCCGGACAGTTTGTGGAATACTTAAAAGTGCTTGCATTTATTGAGAAAAGTAAAATTTTTAAGAAAGACATTCAAAACTATGCTATAGATAATGAAAAATCAGATTTCACGTTAATATTTGGAGTTGTTGACAATACATATTTTGTGGATAACTTGAATGAATATATTAAGCATTCCAAACAGAAACTATTGATAGTGATTTATGGAATTGATCGTGAAGAATATGAATTTAAGCTTGTAAATAAGGAAAATGTAGACATAAAGAGTCCAAGTCACAGTGGGGAATTGGTTAAATATCTTGCAAATGCCAAACAAGTAATTGATTGCCACTATTTCAGTAGGTGTCAAACATTAGAAGATTATAATTGTGTTTTAAGAAAATACAACAATTCCGTAATGATATATAATGAAAATTGCGGGTATGAACCGGAAGTAAATGCGGAAGAGGCTGATGTTATTTAGTGAGAAAAATTTGGGTTATATATAAAAAATGTTTCATCTTAATATACAGCAAAAAACTATATATTATTAATCAGATAGAAAAAATAGCATTATCGATAATAAACATTATATATGTATATTATTTTTCTTTGATAATATCCAATATTTTTAATTATAACACGGATGTTTTTTGGAGAAATGTATTTATTAATGTCGTATTAACATTATTAAGAGTTCTGCTGTCTTTTCATAGCGCAAAATTAGAAATTTATATTAAAAAGAACACTAATGTACATATCAAGGATAAGATCGTAAAAGAGATATTTACATTACCGCCATTTATTGAGAGCCAATATCCAAAAGGCAAAATAATCAATGTGGTAATGTCGGATACTTTATCGCCCATTAATTTTGTCTATATCATTAATAGCTATATATTAAAACTTTTTACAACAGTCATTACCGGGATTATTATGATTCAAATAAGCTGGAAGCTATCTGTCTGCAGTGTAATAATTTTTCCTGTGGTTAATTTGATAAATGTACATTTTGGCAAAAAGATTAGAACTGGAAAGGTACATGTTGCGGAAAAAAATGATATATATATAGAGTATCTGAAACAAATATTATCGTCAAGCTTGGATATAACAGTTAATGGTTTTCAAGATACAATTATTGGTGAACATACAAAGAAAATGGAGGAGATTAAAGATAAAGACTTACACTTAGATATGTTGCAAACTGTAGTTAGAAATATTTGCAGTTTAATAGAAAATTTAAATATGCTGTTTGTAATTTTGTTTGGAGGAACGCTGGTCTTTTCTGGTATGTTGAGTACAGCTCATTTTTATTCGTTTTGTTCCTATTCAAATAAATTTAACAGTTCAGTATCCGGGTTTTCTTCGTTTAGCATGGATATTCAACAACTGCTTGTGAGCGTCAACCGTTTATTGGATTTTATGGAAGACGTAATGAAGGCAAATGAAATTGAAAAAAAGAAAGAATGCATAGACTTCCATTTGCAAGAATTGGCTTTGGACGGCGTTGAACTGAAATTTGATAAAAAATATTTATTTAATGATGTTTCACTAAAATTAAATAAAGGTCAAATCTTGCTATTATCCGGCAATAACGGAGTTGGTAAAACTTCATTATTAAAAGTATTGGCAAGCATATATATACCAGCAAAAGGAAGAGTTACTTATGGAAATGTAGACATAAAAAATTGTACTTTTAACAGCATTGTTAAAAATGTAACCTTTATTTTTCAAACTCCTTGTATTTATAACTTAACAATATTGGAAAATTTGCAAATGGGGAATTATGCCAGTAGGGATGAGATAATTAATTTATGTAAATATTTTGATTTGCACAAAGATATTTTGGAACTCCCTGATGCATATGATACGGTGATCGATAGAAAAATTGTACTATCATCAGGACAAGAAAAAAAATTACAAATTGTTAGAGGATTGCTTGCAGATACACCAATAATATTATTAGATGAACCCTTAACCTGTTTGGATAAAAATGCACAGGCATTATTCGAACAATATATAGAAAAAAATAGAAATAATAAAATTACGGTTATTATATCTCATATTCCATTTACTTGCGATGTTGGAAAACAAGCTATAATAGATAATAAATCTTTATTCTTTAAATAAAGTTTATTATTAAATCTTAAAGAAAGCTTCCTGTATACTTTAAATAGGTCAAGAGATTGACATAGAAAAATACCT
>CANEMG010000227.1 GCA_947428535.1 uncultured Clostridium sp.
AATTTTAGATTTAGTAATAGTTATATTTTTAATATATAAAGCATTTAAAATGTTAAAAGAGACAAGAGCTTGGCAACTTCTAAAAGGTATAGCAGTATTAATAGCCATAACATTTATAAGTGGATATTTAAAACTAACTATACTAAATTATATATTAACATCAGTAATGTCCTATGGAGTAATAATGCTTATTATAGTTTTCCAACCAGAGCTTAGAAGAGCATTAGAACAATTAGGAACAACCAATAGACTTAGTAGATTTTTAGGAATTGATCAAGATTTAAATGCAAAGAAAAAAGAAAATATTTATAAAATAGCTATAGCAGCAGTTGAACTTGCAAAAGAAAAAAAAGGTGCACTAATAGTTATAGAAAGAGAAATAAAAATACAAGACATAATAGGAACAGGAATTATAATGAATTCAGAGATTTCTCCACAATTATTAGTAAATATATTTGAGCCCAAAACACCACTACACGATGGAGCTGTAATTATTAGTGATAATAAGATAGCAGCAGCATCTTGTATGCTTCCACTTGCTGATGATAAAGATATAGCAAGAGAACTTGGAACAAGACACAGAGCAGCAATTGGAATTTCAAAAGAGTCAGATGCAGTAGTAGTTGTTGTTTCAGAAGAAACTGGAAAAATGTCAATAGCTAAAGATGGTACTTTAATTGCGGATGTTAGAGAAGATGTCTTAAAGAAAATTTTAATCAAAAATCTAATTACAGAACCAATACATACTTCTAGAAATAGAAAAAACAATAAAACAGAAAATAAATAAAAGAAGCATATTTGAATATGCTTCTTTTATTTTATAAACTTATTTATAGCTTCTGCGAAAGCACCATCAGAAACTTTATTAGATGTAACATATTTAGCGACATTTTTTAAATCATCATATGATTCATTTACAGCAACACCAATACCAGCATTTTTAACCATTTCTAAATCATTTACATTATCTCCAACAGCCATAATATCATTTTGAGAAATATGCAAATAATTAGTTAAAAATTTTAATGCTTCATTTTTATTTATATTATTAGGAGCAATATTTAAATATTCATAATCTTTGCCAATGATATTATCTCTAAATTTTCCGCGTTTGTTTATAAAAACAGAATCTATATTTCTATTTATTGATAATATTTTTTTAAAACTCATTAAAGATGATTCTTCTGTTGTTATAACAAGTGAGAAAACATTTATATTGTTATTTTCTACATATGATAAAATATTATGAACAATATTGAAATTTAAAATTTCATTTGCATTTTGTGATTTTAATATAAAATTTCTTAAGTCCATATATTCTAATTTTTCAGAAATTATTTCGGTATCTGTGTACATGTGAACATGAAATTTATTTCTTTTTGCTAAAGTAATAATAAATAATAAGTCTTGTTTTGAAATAACATTTTTAAGAAGTTCTTTTCCAGAACGTAGGTCTATTATTTGGGTTCCATTTCCGAAAATACCAAATGAAGCTTGAAACTGGTCACATATCTTTTTGGATACAGAATATGATTTACCAGTGCAAACTACAAAATCTATATTTTTTTTATGAACTTTTTTTATAGCTTCAAAATTTTGAGGAGCAATATTATTATTTCTATCAATAATTGTTCCATCAAGATCACTTGCAACTAATTTTATACTCATACAAAAACCTAATTATTCTCATCTTCTTCTACAGAATTTGGTATAAAGTGAATTGTATTGTCTGGGTAGAAGGATGTATTTTTTACCTTTAGTGATTTTACACAATATTTTTCATAAGTATATCCTGAATTTAAAGTAAATGTGAAAGTAAGTTCATAATTTGTATCTTGTTTGTTTAATGTTCTAGTAACTTTAGCTACAGCAGTATAAAGTCCATTGTCATCATTTGTAATAGTTGCTTCTGTACATTTATATTTTTCTCTAGTTATTAATTCATAATCTTTGCCATAAATATATGAGTTGCTGCTAGATGCATAACCAATATAATTGTTATATGATTTTAGATATTTTATATTTGAATAGTCTTTTCCTGTTAATTCTGTTAGATATTTGTGAATATTTTCTAATGTAGGGGCATAGTTAGTGTCTACATTTAAAGAGTTTTTATTTGAGTTTGTATCGAAATATTCTTTTGCGATGAATAACAATATAGTGTTACTTTCTAGATTTTCTTCATCAAAAGAGATTCTTTGAATTCCAAGAGAATATCTTTCGAAAAATTCTTTTAATTCATCCATATTTATATCTTCATTAAGGTTTACTACAACTGGCTCAGAAGTATTTGTTTCATTATTTATAATATTTGATATTTTGTTTTGAACGTTTGTATTACTTATAATATTTTCAGATTCTTCTTCAGCTATATTTGAAGGTGTAATAGTGTTAACCGGTTCAGCTGTATATGACCATACAAAAAAATTAGCTATAATAGCAATTATTAGAATTATAAGTAAAACTATTAAAATTATAATTTGTTTTTTATTTGAATTATTTTCCATAATATTCCTCTTAAGACAAGTTTTAATTTTAAAAAATTCTATCATATTTTGCTAAATAAATCAATTATTTAAAAATAATGTTTTAGCTGTAAAAATGTGTTATAATATAAGGCGGAAAGAGGTTAAATTTATGAGAAATATAAAATTAATAATAGAATATGATGGAAAAAGTTTTAATGGCTGGCAAAAACAACCTAATAAATTAAATATACAAGGAGAAATTGAAAAGGCAATTGGAGAAATAACAGGAGAAGAAATAGATTTAATAGCTTCTGGTAGAACAGATGCGGGGGTACATAGTTTAGGACAAACTGCAA
>CANEMG010000228.1 GCA_947428535.1 uncultured Clostridium sp.
TAATATATATAAAACAAGTCACACTATATTAATATTTTAAATATTTAAGTGACTTGCTTTAATTTATATGCTAACGCACATTTATATTTATTTTAAAATTTGTTCCATTCTTTGATAAACTAAATTTACCCATGTACTTGATGCTGGACAAAATCTTGTTTTCATTCCTGCAAGTGTTGAACCATGATAAAATCTAGCACCTGGTGTTAAATAGTTATCATGTAAAGCTTGTGCTGCTTTATCTAATCCTTCTTCTAATGAACCAAATCTAATTAATTTTCCACCTGCCATTAAACTTATATAATTATGTGTTCTTCTATGATTTGAATCTATTGTCCATCCTGATTCAGCAGATATTAATCCACAGAAAAAAATTTCATTTAATTGATATTTTTCACATACATCATATATTATTCCTGCATTTTCTTCAAAGAAATTTGATGTATCTTGTTTAACTCCTGCCATAAGAATTATAAAATCTTCCTTTGATACCCCTGTTCTTATAGTTAAATCCATATCTTTTGAAATCTTTACTTCCTCTATTGGTGTTGTAACTGGAACAGGTTCTTCTGGTATATCTTCCTCTTCTTCTACTTCTGGAACTCTTATTGTATCTCTTTCTGATAGAGATCTTGAAGAAATTAAAGCTTGTCTATTATTTGTATCTGATACATTTTCCATTGCTAATTCTATTTCTTCATTTGTTAATCCAATATTTTCATTCTCATCAGTAGCAGCTACTAAACGATGTGTGTTCTCTGAAATTCTTTTGTATATCGGTATTCCTACAACTGCTATTATGATTATTGCTAATATAATAAGAATTAATGTTGATAATCTTATTGATATAAGTACTTTTCTATTTCCTTTGTTCATAATCTTTCCTTTCGTTTACGGAAACATTATATTCCAAGTAAAAAAAAAAATCAATATTTCTCTTAAATTTCATTTTTTATAAAATTTATTTATCTTATTAAATTACTTATTTACCTAGTATAAATATATCTATTTATATCGCAACAAATGCCAGTCATACGACTGGCATTTGTCTGGAGGGTGTTTTCCTCTCATTCAGTTTTTTTACAAAGCCTTAAATTTGCCACCAAGTAGCATTATAGGCCTGGCTGTACATAACAGATAAAACATCGGATAAATCTTCTGCCATATACACGGATTCTTCTGCCCCAAGGGTTAAGTCAAACCATTTGGCTTGAATCCGTTCGGCATCTTCATCAGACAGCTGCATAAACTTATACGTGTTCAACGCAAGGTCTTCTGGATATGCCTCGAGCAAAGCTACTCTTACCTGCTGCTCCCAGAAATTTCTGTCCAGCAGAATACCTGTTCTTCTATACACAGCTCCGACAAGTGTAATGAAACCTATGTCCTCAAACTTGTCTACCTGACTTCGAAGATCTTTCCCACTGATTACTTTTCCGCTGTGCCTAATCTTAAACTCATCCTGAAACCTTCTCTTGACATCGACCATCCTACTTCTTAAGACATCATCTAAAATGAAGTCCTGCAGCATATGGATTTTCAAGCTGTGGTAGTGCCGATGTGAAAAGTTCCTTTTGTCGAATTCATCGATTTGAGTCTCTTCTCCAATTACGCACTTTGGAATATTATCCGCTACGCAGTAATTAATCTTCTCCTTAGCTTTTTCAGGTGTGAGTCCTTTCAAAATCTTCGCATCTGGAAACTCCATCCATGACTGCTGCGTACAATCAGGTGAAATCTCAAAGTGCCCTGCCTGCCTCTGCGGAATATACGCCCGTATTGCATCTGGTAATACTACATACGGAATCTCATTCCGGATATAATTTTCTACATTATACCTCTTTGCTACTGCCGCCATTACTGCTAAAGCCACATGTTGTTTTGTTTTCATAAAAATATTCCTCCTTGATTATTACCATCTTACATTTTAATGTATATGATGGGCGAGTTTTTACTCTTGATTATAGTTTCTTCAGTCTTAATTATACCATATTTTACATTTTATTTCAATTTTGGAAAAGCAAATTCTCATACTATAAGAATTTGCCTAAAATATAAAAACCCCACGTCTAAGCCGTAATGTGAAAGAATTTTTATGGACCTGTACTCACACAGGTGGGCGCTTCCTAAATATTTCTGGGTTTCTTACATAAATGCAAGCATACACGCCATATCTAGAGCTCAGCTCCCTTTTCCAAAACTTGTAGGTTCTAAAAATTCTGTCTATACGCACTACGCAGGGAAAATTAATATCTATTTATTTTGTATATTTATAATAACATATATAATAATATCTTTCAAATTAAATTTTTTCCAATTTATCTGATTAATTGCTTTTTTTTATTTTTATCTAATTTTATCTTACTTTTTCATAATTTTTTCATTGTGTTCTGCTACTTGTAAATTCTGAAAATTTATGTTATAATAAATATGTTGTGAGAGTTTTTGTAGCTCTCACATTTATTATTCTCATATATATAAATTTTATTTATTGTTTTCATTTATTATTTTCTTAAAAATTTGGAACATATTGTTCTTCATTTTCTTCTAATTCTTGCATATACCCGTTTTATTCCTAAATCAATAACATATTTTTCTATTTCATTAAATTCATTCTGCATTAATTTTCTATTTATATCTTTAGTTTCCATAGCTTTATTTGTTGGAAAATATTGTGCCATTACACTAACATAAATATCTTTATTCAAATTTTTATTTATCCATTTTAAAACCATTTTACTATTTTGTATATGATTTGGTAATACTAAGTGTCTAATTATTGTTCCTTTTTCAATAAGTCCATTTTCATTAAACCTAGGATTTC
>CANEMG010000229.1 GCA_947428535.1 uncultured Clostridium sp.
ACTGCAAAAATTATTATAAGTAAAACAGCTGTAATCCATATTGGAGATAATACCCATATCCAAGACCAACTAATGTTATTCGTTAACTTCAACACTATGAATATTAAAGTTAATACACTAATAAATCCCATTCCACTATTTCTAACATTTTTATTTTTCATTTTTACATTTCCTCCTTAATTAGAGCAATAAATTACTATTAGTCTTTCAACTTAACTATATAAAATATTGCTAAATTTCTTATTAAGATTACTTATATCTTTTGAACTCTGATTCATAATATAATCTGTTACTTTTATTTTTAAGTTTTCTCTTTCTTCTTTTGTATAATCTTTATCTTCAACATATATTCCTGCCTCATTAAATAATTGTTTTTCACTTTTTGAATATTTCATTATTACATCCTCTTTTCCATATTTTAATTCATCTAAATTATTCCCTTATTGCTACCATAAGTTCATTGTCTTGTACTGTTCTATTTGCATTTTGATATGTAAATTTTGCACCTGTGAAATAAACTTTATAATCTATACCTTCTAGTCTTGTTTTACATAGTGCTAAAAATTTGTCAACTTCCTCTTCTGATAAATTATGCTTAACTCTTAATTCATAGAAAGTAAAGATAATTTCATTTTCATTTTTTATCATCTTTTCATTGATAAGATTTTCTACAAATTGCGTTGTCATTGTTTCCACTCCATTCTGTATTGCATTATATCATTTATTTTTCATTTTGTCTTTAAAAAACAAAAAAATCGCAGAAGAAATACTTATTTTTTATAAGTACCTCTTCTGCTTATTTTTATTAGTACATTGGTGTTCCATACCCTAAAATATCTAAACTATTTATATCATAATCTCTCCTACAACAACTATCACTTGAATTTCCTTCTATTGTATAGACTCTTCCATTTTCTGTTTTTTCTACTATTCCTACATGATCTGCTTGTCCACTTCTTACTCCTGTGTCCTTATCTGCCCAGTCAAAGAAAATAATGTCGCCTGGTTTTGGAGAGAATCCTTTTTCTTTCCAAAGTCCACAAGTTCTAAACCAGTCAACACCCTCGCTCTGACATCCTGCAAATTTTGGAATTAGTCCTGCTTCAATGTAGCCACATTCATTAGCACACCACGAAACAAAGCAAGCACACCATTCCACACGAGAATCATATCCATACCAACTCCAATATGGTTGTCCTCCAACATTTCCTATTTGTGAAGCTGCAACTAGCACAATATCGTTACTTCCAACAGATGAGCCATATATTACTGATGACCACATATTAGCATATTTATTATCTGTTAACTCTAGTAGTTGTTCTCTTTGTGCTTGAGTAAAGTTGTATTTGTCTGCCATTTCATTTGCTGTTTTTCCTGTTATTGTAATATGCAACTTAACTTTTGTTACTGTTACTCTATCAGTAGATGTTAAACCTATTCTTATTTCTTCATGACTTTCCTCATCTTTTGTAAATGATATTTCATTCATTTCCCAAAAAATCTCTTTTAGAAGATTAACCTTTTCATCATTTAAGGTTATAACATCTGCTTCATTATTACCATTACTTAACTTAACTGTATATATTGCTAAAACATCTTTCCATTCGGCTCTATGAGAATTTATATCATACTCATCATAAGGATTATCTTTTTGTATTTGTGTTATCTTATTCATAAACTCTGTATTTAAGTCTGCTATTACTTGATTCATTGTTACTACTTGTTGTTGCCCATTTATAGTTATTGTGCTACCTGTATCTTCGCTTGAAAAGAAAATACCAAAAATTGAACTAACTAGCATTGCTATTAAGCAAACTACAATTATAATTAAAACAACGATCCATCCACCTGCTACTAAAAACGCAATTAGTGCTTTTGTTGCAACTATAATAGCTTTTATTGCTGCTATTGTTGCTTTTATTCCTACTTTTATCGCCTTTACTGTGGCTTTTGCTGTTGCCTTTGCCATTTGTATTGCTCTTTTAGTTGCTTTTGCTGTTGTTTTAGCTGCTTTTTTTGTTGTTTTTATTGTTCTATCTGCCGTTTTTATAGCTTTTTTAGTAGTCTTTGTTACTGTTTTCATTTTCTTTGCAACTTTTTTTACTTGGCTTTTCTTTTTTATCGTTTTTATTTTTTGATTTACATTTTGTATATTTTGTACTGTTTTGTCAAAATTCTTCTTGCCATATTTATTAAGTCTGTAAACATTATTAGGAAGATTACTTGCTGTTTTTGATATTTTATTTATTGCGTATTCTGTTCCATTATTACTTGTTTCTTCTTGGTATGTTTCTTTTGTTTTGTCTTTTGCTTGTACTAATCTGTCTTTCATTTTTTCTGTTCCAACTACTGCTTTGTTAATTGTTTTTATTGTTCCTTTTTTACTCTGTTTAACTTTAATATCTGCCAAACAAACACCTCCTAATTGTTTATTTCTCTTGCAATAACTACTAATCTTCCGTTTTTATTGCTATATTCACAAGTAGAAAGTGTAATAAATTTATTATGATATTTTGGTTTTATATTTGTTTCATAAAATGATAATTCTTTACACTTATTTACAAATGTATTGAACTCATCTTCATTACTAAAATTCACAAAATTATAATATTTAAAAGTATTTTTGCTATATACCACTGTTTTGAATACTGCAAAAATTTCGTATTTTTTCATTTCTTCCAATGTTGTAAAGTCTATAATCTTATGATTTTCGTAAAATTCTTTTGATTTATAATTTTCTAATGCACCAAATACTTTTTTATGATTCATGTGATGCCCATATATTACAAGATTATCACTTGTGTTTATATT
>CANEMG010000230.1 GCA_947428535.1 uncultured Clostridium sp.
TGTACTACATAATATAAATTAAATTTACTTCCATTTAAAATATTTTCTGCTGCTCTATTTGGATTTTTAGCACTTGCTGCTTCTGTAGCATCATCATATATATATATAGTAAGTTCCAATAAACCTAAATACCCTGGTGTTCCACCTTCACCAGAAATATTTATTTCTATTCTATTGTTTTCTGGTGTTACATACATAGGAACACTATCAATATTTAAAGATGGTGCTTCTACATCATCAGTTTCTTTTATACTGTTTGTAGATTTCCAACAAGATTTAATATATCCTGCAAGTCCTAATATTTCTGGTAATTCAAATGAAGCTTTTTCTTTATTATCAGAATTTTCTTCACTATCTACATAAACTTTTTCAACTAGATTAACATTTTGTCCACTTAATATAATTGTTCCTGATGATTGTAGTCTATTTATTAATTCGCTTATTTCACTAACATTTTCTAATTGGTTAGTAGATAAGTCTAAATAATTTAACTTACTTAAGCCATTTAATACGCCTAAATTACTTCTTCTAGTTAAATTATTTCCTGATAACTCTAAGTGTGTTAATTCTGTAAAAGCTTCCAAACCTGATAAGTCTGAAATTGAACTTTCATTTAAATTCAATTCTTTCACAGAAGATTTAGCACTACTACTTAAAGTTAATGTGTAAGTAATGTCATTTGCTGAAAAAGTTATTCCTTGCATTTCAAGGCTTTCTCTTACAGCATAATACAACTTACTGTTTAGCATAATCTCTTCGCCTTCTGTTGCATTAGCCAAAATTGGCATCATGCAATTCAATAGCATAATCGTGATTAATGCAATTGAGATTAACATTTTCCTTTTCATAATAAATCCTCCCTGAAATTTTTCATTAGCTATATGATAGCATTTCCATGTTTTTTTTCAATAGTAGTTTTTTTCAGTTTTTACAATTTCTGCCAAAAGTCGCTACGGAAAATGTTTTACAAGGTTTTAGGTTAGTTTTATTAAGTTTTTATTACTTTTTTGGTTATTTTTTAAGTTTTACTTACGAAAACAATATTTCTAGAGTTTTTTCTGTGAAATTTTTTCTATTTTTTTGTCACTTTTTCTGTTTTATTTTCACTTTTACTTATATGACCTACATACTTTTTTTGTCCTAACAAATAGAGTGCACTCAAATTATAAGGTTTACAACCAAATATAATAAGTGCATTCTATTTTATTTAATTTTTACTTCTATAGGATTTTTCTTATAATTTTTAATAACCTATTGTGCCTATGATTTACTTTTCCGTAGAGTTTATTCATTTATACATCATATAAACTACTTTATAAAGTTCTTTTTATCTTTACCTTTTCTTCTTATTATATGTAAAATGATGTTCAATACTATTACTCCAATTGCTGTTATACCAGCTATTATTGGAATCACATCTCCCGTGTATGGTGTTGTTTTACCTATATCTTTTGCCACTATATCTTTATATTCTGTTTTTACTGTCTGCTCTGGTGTACTTGGTTTGCTATTTTCCGTTTTACTATTTGGTATTTCTATTGGCTTTGATGTATTTGTATCTGTTTTATCTTCACTTGGCTTATTATCTTCTGGTTTCTCTGGTACACTTGGCTTTTCTGGTTGTTCTGGCTCTTCAGGTTTGTTTTCTTCAATCTTTTCGTAATAATATTTTACATATGTTGTTACATCTACTGTTCCATCTGCATTTACTGTTACTTCCATTTCTCCTTTTGTATTATCTGTTTTTTCTTTTAGTTTGTAATCTTTAAATGTCTTCTCAACTGTCTCATAGCTATCTCCTTCATGTCCTTCTATTTTTTCTGTACTATCCTTTTCTGTATCTGAGACAACTTCTTTTATGATTTCTCCTGTTTCTTTGTCTATATATTCTACTACTACATTTGCTTTTCTTATATAGTAATATACTACTACAACTTCGCCTTTCATTTCTCCTTCTGCATTTACTGGTAATTTTTCTTCTACAATATCGTATCCTTCTATTTCTTTTTGCTCTGTTTTATATGGATCGTTTTCTTGTCCTTCTTGTTTTTCTATTTCTATTATTTCTCCTGTTTTTATATCAATATGTCTTCCTATTACTTTTGCTGGTTTTGTATAATAGTATTTTACTACTATTTCTGAACTTATTGTTCCATCTTCATTCACTATTCTTGTCATTATTCCTTCATGATTTGTTGGATACGTTTCTTTTACTATATTATAGCCTTCAAATACTTTTTCTTCTGTTTTATAAGCATCTCCTTCTTGTCCATATATAATTTCTGTACTGTCTTTTTCTTCATATGTTATATTTCCAAGTTCATCTACTACTTCTACCTTTTCTAACAATTTTCCTAATGTTCCTTTATCAATGTATTCTACTCTTACTGTTATTTTTCTTACATAATAGTATGTTACTTCTATTACATCTGCCTTCATTGTTCCTTCTGCATTTGATGGTAGTTTTTCTGTTACTAAATGATATCCTTCAAAATCTTTTGGTTTTATACTATATGAATCTCCCTCATTTCCTTCATGCACCACACTATCTAAGATTTCGTTTGTTGTTATATCTATATGTTTTTCTATTACTCCTGCTGATACTTTTACATAGTAATAATTTAAAATAAGTTCTTCTTCGGTCATTGTAACAGTTTCTTGTTCTGGACCTTCTACTAATACATATTTTTCAAAGTCTTTTGCTACTGATGTATATATATCCCCAACCTTTCCACTTTCTATTACTGTTTCTAGAACTTCTCCAGTTGTCTTATCTATATATTTTACTGTTACA
>CANEMG010000231.1 GCA_947428535.1 uncultured Clostridium sp.
CCAGTATTCCTACATTTTCACTAAACGTTAATGGATAAGGCTTATTAAAAATTTGTTTGACTTTTTCCTGATCTTGTTTTTCCTCTTCATTAGTAGGATTATATTTCACTTTATTTTCTTTCTCGTAGTACAATTCTGGCTGAAAGTTACGACAATAATCGATATCCATATAATTTTCAACCAGCAATTCCTTACAAAGTTTCAGGTCTTCCTCATATTGTAAAATAGCATGATCCATTTCATGAAAATGATGGATACATTTTATTTTCTTATAATGACACAGCATTCTTATCTTATTTTGAGGAGATAAGGAAAGATCATACCATAGCCTATAAAAATCCATACCAATAATACCATACTTTATTTTTCCATTTCGCTTATTTACAACTTCGTTATAAAACCAAAGGAAGTTATGATAATCTAAATACAAATCCTGCGTAGGCGATGCTAAACAAACGATATTATTTTTTATTTTATTATAATTGATCCCTCTTTGCTGATAGCTTAACCCTGTAACTGCACCTGATACAGTCCCATCCATTTTTTGTCTCAATCTTAAATCCAAGAATGCACTTTCGGGACTAAATTTATATGCACACCATCTTATAAAATCATATCTTATAATTTTCGCCTGATGAAATTGACCCGAAATATCTATCGTTACATCACTGCACACCATAATAAAGTCTAAACCATTATCCTCCTCTGGGAATTTCTCTTTTTCCCCTGCCAAATGGATCCTTTCATAATTTAAAATTTGTTTTACCGCTCTGCGGTCTTCTTCACTGCCTACCAATAAAAGCTGATATTTCATATATTCATTCCAATAGCTTTTATATTTTTGTACATATTTCTTCATCACATCTGGCAAAAATTTCTTTTCTCTTTCAAAACTATCTATATTCTTCTCTATTAATAAAATCAACTCATTCAATAAAGTCTCAAACCCATTTTGCTGTTCATCCAACTGTAAGACTTTAATAGATCTTAATAAAGTCTCATATTTTAATTCAATAGGTGTATCTTCTTCCAGCAGATTATCAATCCATTCTATTTTCTCTTTGCTCACCGTCCACTTCCCCTATATCATTTTTTCAACATAATCTCTCTTTGCTTTTTTGTATAAGGCACTAACGTCTCTTCTACCAAACCTTTTATTTCTTCTGCGCCTATATGAATCGCATTTAGCATAATTCTTCCCTGGTCTATGATATCCTTTATTTCATCCTGCTCATTTTCATAGGTATGATAAATAGTTGGCCGCAACGTATACTCAATCCCTTTCAAACTATCTGTGACTGTCTCTGCCATCATATCTTTTTCCATAAAATGATTGATCTTTTTTATTTTCTTGTAAGTATTCTGAAATTCTTTCTTTTTCATAGCATTGTTTTGAACTAATTTTAAAAGTTTTTCGTAATACTTTAAACCTTCTTCTGCTTTCTTTTTCACCGTATCCAGTCTTTCTAAGCTGCTTTCTAAAAATTGCAGTCCTTTTTCCTGCTGTTCTGGCGTACTGACAATTTTAGGCACTCGTGCAAGATGCCATTTCGCATTATATTCATCTACACAATATTTTTTAATCGCCTTCTTCAATGTCATAATTTTTGCCCCATGAATCAGCGCCCCGCCTTCTGTAGCATCTATCGTTTGTATTTTCCAATCCTTAATTGTCTTTTCAAACCAATCTAAATAAAGTTTTAGATCTATCCTGGTAACTACCTTTCCCCCGTCCACAGACTCCACTTCCAGATACTCTCCTGTCGACATATTTATTTCACACTTCTCATTTTTAAATGTTCCATCCGCATGTACCCTATTCCCTGTTAACGCCAAATCCTGTCCAACAAGTATAATTGTCTTTGCCCCCATGTACACACCAAGTGAATATGCACTATTAGCAACAGATCCACCTGTAGGAAGCCCCGGCAAAAAAATATCTCGTTCATCCATAGCGTTTATTAACTGAACAAGTTCTAATTCATACGGTGAACGGCCTTCACTAAAAAATTTCTTTCCTTTATGCAAAGCCATCGGCGCAGTAGAAACTATTGTCATAGTTACCATTCCAACTTTAGATATATCTTTATGTTCAAACAATTCTACCGGTTTTAGGCCATCTACAATCACAAATAAATCTGGTATAATTCCTGCATTTAAAAGCGGTTTTATTGCTGTATCAGTTGCGATAATACATGATTTTCCAACTGCTGCTTTTAATTGTAACAAATTTTTATCTAATGAGGGACCAGCAGACACTACAATAACAGGTATATTTTCTGAAAGAATATTACGTAAATCTCCCATAGAATACCCCTCATAAAGATATGGCAAGTTATGGAATATATTCTTTGCATTTATATTTGTATAGCGTATTGTCGTATTCCAAGTCACTTCAATCTGAGACAAGTAATAATTTAAATTTTTAAGAAACTTACTGACTTTATCCTGAAATAATGTTTTATAATTTCCGGAAATAAATAATTTCAAAGAAATCAAATTATCATAAGATATCATCTTGCGAAAATACACCTCTGCTTCATATCCGTTAATTTCTTCCACAACAATTCCAACTGGTATATTCATCTGAAAAACAAATGATAAATCAACCTCTTCCATTGCCCTGCGAAATATCTCATATGAAGGCTCATAAATCAAGATATTTACCGTTTTTGGAACACGATCAATAATCTTTTTTACATGGACTCCATTGGAAATCCCTATAATAATAATACAGGCAAACTTATCTATTTCACCCTGCTGTTCCAGCCATTCATCT
>CANEMG010000232.1 GCA_947428535.1 uncultured Clostridium sp.
ATAATCAAAACCACATTCCGTATATTGACTGAGGTAGCTTATGAGATATTTACCACTAATAAAAGAATGCAAAGAAGCAATAGAGCAAGGAAGGTGCTTAGGTTGCGTTGCTTTAGAAAATCCATATTTTATGGGAAACAAGGAATGTGAATATAATAAGAAACCTACAGTTAAAGAAAGTATAGATAAAATACATAAGATTTTAGAGATGTAGAATTGGAGGATAAAGAAAATGGCAAATAAAATAATAGATGCTGTTGAATTAATAAAAATGGTAAGAGATGGCAATATACCTGAAAACAATAGATTTATATTTAAAAGCACAATAGCAGACCAACAAATAGAAGTGCATATAGGTATAAAAGACGTCGCAAAAGATGGATATTATTTGTTGGATGATAAAGACAATGTTGTAAGCACGGGTTGGCTAACTAATTCGATAATAGAACAAGTAGAAGAAGTATATGTAGACAATTTGCAAGAATTGCCAATTTATGAAAATATAGAGAATTACAACAATATGTCTACAAGAGCAAATAGACTAGCGATAAATGACTTAATTAAAGCAGTAAAACAAATAAATAAAAAGTTGGAGGAAAAATAAAATGAAAAGATTAATTTTAAATATAGCTTTATTAGTAACTATACTATTAATTACAGTTGTTTTGATGTTCAGTGAATATTTTAATAATCAAGAAAGAGAAATAACTGTAACAGATAAGTACATAAAAAGAAGTGGAAAAGCAGATATTTATTTAATAGTAGATAAAAACAAAAACACATACAAAATAACAGACTTATTTTTTAAGTTTAAATTTAATTCAACAGATTTATACAATGAATTAGAAGTAGGACAAACTTACAACATAAAAACGAGTGGATTTAGAGTAAAGATTTTATCTCAATATCCTAACATTAACAAAATAGAAAAATCGGAGGACTAGCTTATGAAAGTAAAAGTAAGAATATTTTTTAAAGAAGTAGAAACAGAAATAGAGCTACCAGATTATTTAGATAAAGAAGAAATAGAGCAAGAACTAAATGAACAAATAAGTATAAGAGAAGCAGAACTACTAGAGAAAACAGAAATAGATTATTTTGAGGAGGTATAAAATGCAAGATTATGATATTGAAGCAGGAGATAGAGTAACATATAAGTATAAGGGAGAAAGTGATATATTTACAAGAATAATAACAATTAATAGTGATGCAGAAATAACATTAAAAGATGATAAAGAAATACTAAAAATAGAGCGAATAGGTTCAAACGGTTGGGATACAGTATATGAAAAAGAAAAAGATTTGCTAACAGAAGAGGAAAGAGAGTTTTTACAACAAGCTATAGAATTTGCGAATTATGGAAATAAGAAAAATGAAAAAGTTAAATATATTAAACAAAGTGGTTATTTTATATATTTTCATTTCTCTCCACATTATAGCAATTCAATATATATTGATAAAGATATATATTTTAGAGGATTAACAGAAGATGAACAATACTCATTATCAGAACTAGGATTATATGAAGGAGAGTAGTATGAATTTAAATGATATAAGAAAAATGTCAGACAAAGAATTAAATTCATTTTTAATAAAAACACAGTCAGACAATAGAAGAATATGCAATAAATGCCACGAGTTTATTTTAGATAAAAGAACAATAACTGTAAGAAAAGAATATACAACAAGAACATTATGTATATTATATTATCTATCAATAAACGATGTAGAGTGGAGTTAGGAGAGTAGTATGAGAGAAATAGAAAAAACAGCAGATGAGATGTTTGGAGAATTAGGATATAAAAAGAAACCATCATTAAAAACTAAAGAAAGATATGAAAAAATAACAAATGAACATATTTATTATTTTATATTTAATGAAAAAAAGAAAATTTTTAGTAAAACTTGTGATTATGGAAAAACACACATAGAAGCGAAAGAACTACAAGCAATAAATAAGAAAGTAGAGGAAATGAAATGGAATTAAGTTATTTAGAAAATTTAATTATAGAAAATAATCATGCATATTTTTTAAATTATGGAATATGGCAGGTATATATAAGTAATAATTATTCGTTAGAAGCAGTATAGGAGGAACAATGGAAAATAATATAGATAATAATAAACCTTGCAGAAATGTTTTAAGTTATACAGTAGTATTTTATGATGAACCTCCAGAAGAAAATACATTTGGAAGTAATAGAATATCTTATCAAATATTTTGGGATGATAAAGGAATAATGCAAGTTATAGAAATAGGAGCTTTTGGAGATGGAACATTAGTAGCACAATATAATGATAGAAGAGGCAGAGGAATAACACTAGATGAAATGTTAGAAAACATAAAAGAAATATCGGAAATGACATATAAAGAATTTAAAGAAAAAGTTTTAAAGGAGAATACAGATGTCAAATAATATAGAAGATAAGAAAATAGAAGAAGATTTAGTAAATATTATTAATGAAATATCTAAAGTTGCAGAAAAAGAAGGATATGATGATTATTGGTTCTATTCTCAATTATTAGATGGAGATTATGTATTAAAAAGTTTTTTTGAAGAATATTTTAGAAAAAACGAAGGTTTTGCTTGTTGCTGTGACAAAGCTAATTATGTTTTAAAAGGAATAAAGAAAATGATTGAAATAAAACATAATGTTAAATTACAGCAAACATATAGAGAATACCAAGAAAATGGTGGGGATATAGGAAGAATAACAGAATTAGATAAAATAGCATATTGGTGTCCTACAACGATAAAAACTACTAAAGAAGCA
>CANEMG010000233.1 GCA_947428535.1 uncultured Clostridium sp.
ACAATAATGAAAATGTTATTAATCATGAAGAAAAAAAATAAAACAAATTTAAATTTTAGTATTATAAAAGAAGAAATAATACGAGAAAAATATATAGAAATATAAAATTTATTCTCAGAAAATAAATAAACTATATTATTTTTGAATAATAATGTAGTTTATTTTTTTAGTAGATTAACCAATAATTTGAAATATAATAACTAATCATATTATTTAGTGTCGAAAATTGTAGAATGATGAAATGCGAAAGTGCTTTAAAATAAGGAAAAAAGATTGCATTAGAAAATTTTAAGTAATATAATTCGATTTGTAAATATTTACACATTTATTTTAAGGAGGGATTATTTTGAACGAAAAAATCAAAATACTTATAGCAGATGACAATTTAGATTTTGTATCTACACTAATTACATATTTTGGTACTCAAGAAGATGTAGAAGTAATAGCAACAGCAAAAGATGGACAAGAAGCTTATAATAAAATAATTATGGAAAGGCCACAAGTAGCTTTATTAGATGTGATAATGCCACATTTAGATGGATTAGGAGTTTTAGAAAAATTAATTTCATCAAATGTGGAGTTACCAATATGTGTAATGTTATCAGCTGTAGGACAAGATGATGTTACAGCTCAAGCAATAAATTTAGGTGCTAGATATTATATCCTAAAACCTTTCAAAATGGATGTTTTAATGAAAAGAATAAGAGAATTAGTAAATACACCAGTACCAAAGCAAACCAATAAACCAGTTACAAAAGAGATAAAAGCAAACTATATACCTATTAATAATCAAGCTAGTAAAGAAGAAATATTAGAAATAAAAGTTACAAATATTATCCACGAGATAGGAGTTCCAGCACACATAAAAGGATATCAATATTTAAGAGATGGAATCATGATGGTAGTAAATAATATTGAAGTTATAAATCAGATAACCAAACAACTTTATCCAGATTTAGCGAAAAAGTATAAAACAACTCCTTCAAGAGTTGAAAGAGCAATTAGACATGCTATAGAAGTAGCATGGAATAGAGGTCAAATTGAAACTGTTGAAAGTATATTTGGATATACTGTCAATTCAAATAAAGGAAAACCAACTAATTCAGAATTTATTGCAATGATTGCAGATAAATTAAGGTTAGATTTGAAAACTGCATAATAAGTTTTGGAAGTAATACTTAGAATAAATTAAATTTATTTTAAGTATTATTTTTTGTTGACAAAAATAATAAAATAGATTATGAATAAGTAAAGTGATAGGAGGTAAAAATATGGAAAGAAAAGATGCAATACAATTATTAAAAAAGTATAATACTGAGGAATTTCATTTAAGACATGCTGTGACAGTTGAACAAGTAATGAAATATTTTGCCAAAGAAAATGGAGAAGATGAAAATTTTTGGGGAATAGTTGGTTTACTTCATGATGTTGATTATGAGAAGTATCCAGATGAACACTGTAAAAAAGCACCAGAATTATTAAAAGAAATAAATGCTAGTGATGAAATGATACATGCTATTTGTAGCCATGGCTATGGTATTTGTTCAGATATAGAGCCAGAAAAAAAGATGGAAAAGATTTTGTTTGCTGTTGATGAATTAACAGGATTAGTATGGGCTGCTGCAAAAATGAGACCATCTAAAAGCACAAAAGATATGGAAGTGTCAAGTTTAAAAAAGAAATTCAAAGATAAAAGATTTGCTGCAGGTTGTTCAAGAGAAACAATATCTAAAGGAGCAGAAAATTTAGAGTGGGAGTTAAATGATTTATTTGAAAAAACTCTTACAGCTATGAAAGAAGTGGAAGATAGAGTTGAAGAAGAAATAAAATTAATTTAGAAATTGAATTTGCAAAGCCAAAATATCAATGTTATAATCAAGCTGAATTTATTTATAAAGTAGGAGGTTTATTATGGCAGTTCATAATGAAGCTGAAATTGGTGAAATAGCAAAAACAGTATTGATGCCTGGGGATCCAATGAGAGCAAAATATATAGCGGAAAATTTTTTAGAAGATTATAAATTAGTAAATACAGTAAGAGGAATATATGCTTTTACTGGAAAATATAAAGGAAAAGAAATAACAGTAATGGCATCTGGTATGGGAATGCCAAGTATAGGAATTTATTCATATGAATTATATAAAATATATGAAGTAGAAAATATCATTAGAATTGGTTCTTGTGGTGGTCATGTAGATTACTTAAATGTATTAGATATAGTTTTAGTTGATAATAGTTACACAGAAGGAAATTTTGCAAGAAATATGACAGGTAATGAGAATCATTTTATATCTGCTTCATCATATTTGAATAAAATAATAGAAGAAACTGCAAATGAATTAAATCAAAACTATGTAAAAGGAAATATGGCATGTACAGAATGTTTCGATCCATACTTAGATGATCCAATGATGTTTGTAAATAGATTACCAAAAGAATATAAAATAATGGGATCTGAGATGGAAAGTTTCGCATTATTTTATACAGCAAAGCATTTAAATAAAAATGCAGCATGTCTTCTAACTGTATCAGACTCATTATGTACTAGTGAAGAATTAACTTCTGAGCAAAGACAAAATTCAATGAATGATATGATAAAATTAGCTTTAGAATCTACTTTAAAATTATAAAAGATATAAAGAAAAGGATATTAAAATATATGCAGTCGTTACAAGAATTATATAAAATAGGAAATGGACCATCAAGTTCACATACAATGGGGCCAAAAAGAGCAGTAAAGATATTTAAAGATAAATATCC
>CANEMG010000234.1 GCA_947428535.1 uncultured Clostridium sp.
GTGCATACTGAATAATCATGGTTGTATTGAATTAAAGTATCATTTTTAGTATAACCACTTGTATCATTATTTAAATTTGAAAAAACTTTTGAATACGCCAAAAAATTAATTTTTAAATCTATATCGTTTTCATTTTTTATAACATATCGTTTTATTAAAACATCTTCATTTATAGGAACAAAATCTGTTTGATGAATTCTTGCCTTAAAATAAGAATTATAAATTTCAGTTTTCAAAATATTGGTGTTTGCTATATATTCCTGTGAGTATGTATTATTTATGTCATCATGCAAGTATATTAATGCTGAATCATTTATTTTTATTCCTGTATGAAATGTATCTATAAATTGTCTATAATCAGCTGCACCATATAATAATCTTATAAGCTCTCCTTTTTCAGTAAAACTAGCCTTTAACTTTTCATTACCAATAATTCCATCATTAAAATATTTTGTTCTCATATTTTTCTCCTACATATATTAGTCTTAACATACGCAAGTTTTTGGACAAAAATGTCCAAAAACTTGCGTCCCTAATTGGACATATCTTGAATTTGCTTTTGTATTTCTTTTACTCTCTCTTCTAATCTCTTTAGTTCTGTATCTTGTGTGTCAATATTCTTTTGCATTATTACATTTTCCATATCTGCAATATTTTCTTTTAATTCTTCTATTCTTTCAATTAAATCTAAACGTTTAAATTCATTTTTGTAAACTTCTACTTGTTTTGTTGTTTCTACAAGTACTGGCTCTTCTTCCACTATCTCATAGCTTTCGCAGAATTCTGGTATTATTACTTTACATTCACTTGTTTCTTCAATTTTTTGTCTTAATATTTCTTGGCCTTCTGGCTCTCCATGTACTAAAAATACATGTTTTGGTGGGTTTGTAAATGAATATATGAAGTTCAAAAGCCAAGTTTGATCTGCATGTCCTGAATATCCTTCTATATATTCTATTCTTGCATTTACTGCTATTTCTTCTCCAAAAATTTTAACTTTTTTAGCTCCATCAACAATACTTCTTCCAAGTGTTCCTGGTGCTTGGTATCCAACAAATAATATCGTACTATTTGGATCCCATAAATTATGTTTTAAATGATGTTTTATTCTTCCAACATCACACATACCACTTGCTGATAATATTATCGCTGGTCTTGTATCTTCATTTAATGCTTTTGATTCTTCAGCTGTTTGAGTAAATTGTAAGCCTCTAAATTCTAATGGATTATCTCCTCTTCTTATTTTTTCTTGAATTTCATCTTCAAATAATTCTGTGTTTTTCTTAAATACTTCTGTTGCTGAAATTGCAAGCGGACTGTCTACATATACTGGTATATTCATTATCTTTTCATATTTTCTAGCAAATTCTTCATCTTGACCTAATTCATCTTTTAATTTATCTAATTCATATAATATTTCTTGTGTTCTTCCTACCGCAAATGATGGTATTATTACTCTTCCACCATTATCTAAAGTTTCAGAAACTATATCTAAAAACATTTTTGCTTTATCTTCATTTTTCATATGAAGTCTTCCTCCATATGTAGATTCCATTACAAGATAATCAGCATTGCTTATCATTGTAGGAGAATCTAAAAGAGGTAAATCATTATTACCTAAATCACCTGTGAAAACTATTTTTTTAGTCTTACCTTCTTCTGTTATCCATATTTCAATAATAGCTGATCCTAACATATGACCTGCATCATTAAAACGTACACTTATATTGTCATCTATCTCTACTATATCATCATACTCAACTGGTTCAAATATCTCTAAACACTTATATGCTTCTTCTGCAGTATATAACGGTGGTAATGGATCCTTATTATCTCTCATTCTTTTTCTATTCTTCCATTCAATTTCCACTTCTTGTATATGTCCACTATCTGGAAGCATTATTTCACACAAGTCACAAGTTGCTTTTGTAGCATAGACTGTTCCTCTAAATCCTTCGTTATAAAGCTTTGGTATTCTACCTGAATGATCTATATGTGCATGTGTTAATAGCATAAAATCTATATCTTCAACATTATATGCAAATGGATCTGAATTTTCTAAAGTTTCTGTAGCCTTTCCTTGATACATTCCACAATCTACTAAAAACTTCTTATTACAAGCTTCAACTAAAAAATTAGAACCTGTTACTATTCGTGCTGCTCCTAAAAAAGTTATTTTCATTATTTACCTCACATAATTAATCTAATTTAATTTTAAATTAATTTCTTTCTATAAATTTTATATATTTAATAAACTAATTAAATAATTTTATCTTTCGATTTTCTTTAATTTCCAAAGTTTTTCTATTGACTTTTGTTCTTTTTCTACCTTGTTTTTCAAAAACATCTTTATCAAAAACTCTAATAATAAGTCCTTCTTCATCAGGTTTCACCGCTATTTTTATTTCCTCTAAATCTATTATTTTAGTATCTAAGGCATATTTTATAATATCAAAATTTAAATCTATATCCATACTAATTATTTTCATGCTTCCTAATTTACAAAGCATAGTAATAGCTTTTTTTAAAGTTTTATCTAATAAATTCTCTAATTCCTCAATATCTGTTATATATAAATCTTTAGAGATTTTTAATTTTTTATAATATCTAATTTCATATAAAATATTTATAATTTCATCTCTTGTTTTCATCTTGCATAATTTTTTATAAATAAAATTCAAAAATTCTTTTTGTAGTTCTATTAAAACTTCTTGTGGTTTTTCTTTACAAT
>CANEMG010000235.1 GCA_947428535.1 uncultured Clostridium sp.
CCGGAGTATGTGCCCGGCTGCGTTTTTTATAAGAATAATCTGATTTGTTCCAATACTTTATCGGGAGCTTCCAAATGCGGAAGATGTTTTGTTTCTGACAGATATTCTGTTTCGATGGACTGATTATAATAAACATAATTTTCCAAAGTCGTTTCAATATCTTTTTTGTGAACCCCTCCTAACATCAGAATACTGTTATTAATTTATTTTAAAGAATGAATGATGTTTGTATTCATAAATTTTCCGGTAAAACTTGCAAAAGAATATTTTGCATAATACCCGGATAACTGAGACGCTTCCATATAATTCAAAATATATTTTTCTTTTATATTTGATTTGTCATAAAAATATTCTTCTACGAAAGTTTTTTCAAAATGATGTTTCGTGTTTAATATATTATAAATAAAAGTACCAATAACTGGTGTCTCAAATATCAGTTTTAAAAATTTCGTCTGGTTAGACGGAATCTGATTTTGACTGTATAAACTTTGAGGATTTATAAATATCATTTTATCAAAAAGTTCCGGGTTATGGTGACAGGCAGTAATCAAAAAGGGTACCGAATTTCCGGTTGCAAGGACAGAAACTTTTTTGCCGATAACGTTTTTGATAAAATCACAAATTAACTGTTCGTATAAAGTATTCGTATAGGTCAGTGAAGGTTTGTCGGAAAGTCCGTATCCTAGTAAATCAATTGTATAAACTTCATGCTGATTTGTCAGGTTATTAACAAGTCTGTGAAATTCATAACCTGAGCTTCCGACCGTTAAATCGTGAACAAAAAGAATTGGATTTCCTGTTCCTTTTTTATTGTATTTAATTTGTCCAAATCGCCATTTGTAAAAATGATTTTCAGAACACGACAAAAGTTTTCCGGAAGTATAAATAAAATTTTGTGTTCTATTTAAAATATGTATGGAAGCAATGGCAGCTGTTGATAAGATACCAGCTGTAATTATTTTTTTATTCATATGAATAACCATGCCTTTCTCTTAACCTGCAAAATTTGGACTTTGTCTTGTTTTCTTTTGTACCATTATATCATAAAAATCTTCATAAATAAAACTCTTTTCTTATAACGAAAATTATTATAAAATATTAATGTAAATAAAATGATAAAATGAGAAAGGCAGGCGTCTGCTTAATTTTGCCTGGGTTTGGTGTTTGTTTTGAATAACGAAAATAATATTTTGTCTATTCTCGATGTACGAGAAATAGAACGTCAGAGAATAGCAAAATATTTGCATGATATTTCTTTACAAAATTTATCTCATTTAATACACAAGATTGAGTTGAGTTCAATTTATGTTGATAAAGACCCAATAAAGGCAAAACTGGAATTAGCGACGGTGGAAAAAGAACTGCGAAAGATTATAAACGAGATGCGCACTGTCATATATAATATGTATCCCGTTACTTTGGAAGATTTAGGATTAAAAATAACAATCGAAAAAACACTGAATCTGATTAACAAGGATTATAAATATTTCGTGGAAACAGATATTGAAGATGTTTCATGTGAAAACAGGATTATCCAGATTTCAATTTTGAGATTAATACAGGAATGTTGTTATAATGCAATTAAGCATGCCAAAGGAGACAGACTTTCTGTCACATTAAAGACCCGGGGAAATAATTATTATTTAAAAGTAGAAGATAACGGAATCGGTTTCCAGGAAGAAGAAGTGGATAAATCTAACTGTCATTTTGGATTATCAATTATGAGAGAAACGGTATATTTATTAAATGGAAAAATTAATTTTTCATCTTCTGAAAAGGGCACGGCCGTGGAAATAGAAATACCATTTCAATAAACGTTTCTTAAAATTAACTGTGAAAGGACATTAAACATGGCGGATACGATTAAAGTTATGATTGCAGATGACCATAATTTGATGAGAGAAGGAATTAAACAGTTATTAGAACTTGATGGTAGTATAGAAGTAATTGCAGAAGCCGGAGATGGCATTGATTGTTTAAAAAAATTAAGTCAACACAATCCTGATATCCTATTGTTAGATATTAATATGCCTGAAAAAAATGGCATAGAAGTTTTAAAGGCTTTACGGGAAAATAATTCAACTATTAAGGTTTTGATGTTGACACTGCATAATGAAGTTGAATATTTAATGAAAGCAGTCGATTATGGAGTAGATGGATATATTATGAAAGATTCAGAATCGGCCGAACTGAAACGAGCAATTTATAAAGTGGTCAGTGGAAAAACTTATATTCAACCAAGCCTCATACCTGAATTGAATTTCAGACTGGCTAACAGAGATGTTGAAAAAGATAAAATTAATTTTTTAACAAAACGTGAGTTGGAAGTATTGATACAAGTCGCAAGCGGCATGTCAAATAAAGAAATAGCGATTAATCTTGATATCAGTGAACGCACTGTAAAAAATCATATCTCTAATATTTTTAAAAAAATAGATGTTTCGGATAGAACTCAGGCAGCGGTTTTTGCAATCAAAAATAACATCATTAAAGTGTAAAATGTTTCACATGAAACATTTTATAACATAATTTTCCATCAACAAGATAATGTTTCACATGAAACATTTTGATACTAGATATTGTAAAGAGAAACGTGAAACATGTCTCAAGTGTACAAAAATCGTTGTGAAACATTCAAATTTTGCAAATAAATTGATAATGAAAATGATAAGTGATATAATAAATACGTTATTTCTGGAATTATAAAGCATTATGTTATCGGTAGTAAG
>CANEMG010000236.1 GCA_947428535.1 uncultured Clostridium sp.
AATAGTCAAAAGAATTTATGATACAGATTATAATATTAAACATATATTATGCAATATTCGCAATAAAAATACATTAAAAAGTATTTTATATAAAGAATTAAATATAACTATTAAAAATAAAGATTCTTGGGCAGACTTGGTTAATTTCTTTGAACAAAACAAATTAACCAGATATTTAGTAGTGGTTGAAGATTTGCATAATGCCACAGAAGAATTTTATGAAGAAATAAAAGAGCTAGTTATAATAATAAGAAATTATCCTAGTGCTTTTATTTTTGCTGGAAGAGAAGATGATACTGTGCATAATGATGCCTTTTTTTCCTGCACGAATTGGCTTAAGAATAATATTAGAGATTTCCATATAAAAAGATTAATAAAGGATGATTGCGAATTATTTATAAAATCAGTTATTAAAGATATTCCTTCTCTTGCCTTGGACAAATTATTATCAGTGTCTATGGGAAATCCATTTTACATTGTACAATTTATAGAATATTTATTAGAAATTGATTTTGCTACATTACTAAACAGAAGTACCGTCGGAATGACAAATATTAATACATTTACGAGTCATAAATATATTCCAGATCGAATAGAGGTTCTAATTCAAAAGCGCCAGGAAAGATTAATGCAATTAAACGAAGGAAAAGAATATGTTACTTTTTTGCAAATACTTTGTTTGTTTGGAATTACTGCTCCTAAATGTATCATAGAAGAATATTGGGGAAATGAAAATGAAGAATTAGTTGATATCCTTTTTCGAAAACATTATCTCTCATATGATGACAATGGAGAAATAAAATTTGACCACGAAACATTATTTTTATTTTATAACAAAAAATTAAATAGTAAGTATAATATTACTTCTATCAGCAAATTAATAGTAGAGAAATATGATACAATATTAAATAAATTACCATGTTATCAAAAAGCTAAAGTCTTATTTTATGCAAAAAAATACTTAGATGCAGAAAAGATATTTAAACCAATATTAGACGATATCGAAAAGTTAAAAAATATTTCTTCTGCGAACCTGGCAAGAGAATACTTTGATTACATGGATGAAGTATATGAGTTGGCAAAAAGAAAAAAAAATCGTCTTTTACAAGAGAAAATTATACAGGCGTCTGTTTACATTCCGATGCATAATATGGATTATAGCACTACCATTGCTGCTATAAGTAAAGCGTTAGAGAAAATTAGTAAAAATCATTCTGAAAACGACCAGTTAAGAAAAACTATCTTACAATTAAGAGCCCATATTGAATTAACCGCTGCAAAACTGAAACAGGCAGAACAATTTTTTCTTGAGTTATTAGCAGAAGAAAGGATTAATCCTGATTCATTTTCACCAGAAAGCCGCTTTGATTTATTCGATAGAACAGCTAGCCTTTATACAAGATATAATCATAAAACTCTTGCAGAAAAATATAATCTATTATCAGAAAATATAGCATATGAATTGGAAGATTCAAAATTAATAACTCTTTCAATCATGATGAAAGCAAAAATCAGTTATTATAGTAATACTAAAACGTCTATTGAATATATGGAACAAGCACAAAAAATTATGATACGCGATAAAGCATATCGCATTAATTGTCATAATAACATTTCATTAATAGGTGCGAATACAATGCTTTCAGCAAGACAAGGTTATCATTTTTCTGAGTATATTGAAGATGCTCAAAAGTTGCTTGCCGAAGCGATTGATAATAAATATTCATTTACTATTATTCGCTGCAATCTTCTATTAGCAGCGCTATATTATTTGTCAGAAAATGAGTTTAATTTAAAACTATCAAAAAAGTATATTGAGGAGGGAATTAATGCTAGCATTTGTTATGGATGTGAAAAATTAATGAATTATTTTTATAATTTGAAAGCCATAATCTCGATAAGAGAAGAATATTCTGCTGAAAAAACTTTAAAATATTTTGATACTATGTTGAATTTTCTTATTAAACAGAATTTGATGTTTTTAGGCAATTTAGATTTTTGTTATGGAAATATAGTTACTTTAACAAATTATGCAAAGTTTATTTATAATTATGGTGATGAACAAAGGTTGTATAATTATTTGAGTAAAATAAGTTATTATAAAAGTAATCAAACATGCGATTTTGATTGTTCAAAAAGAAAAAAGTGCTATTATTCTTGCAATAAAAATATTGATATATTCAAAAAAAACATAGAAAATATAGAAGGTAAAAAATTAATATTTTTAGACGACCAATATCAATACCCCTTATATGATCCTCATACTGGATACTATATTGTAATCCACTAATTAAATAGGAGGCTCACCAATTTATGGTTAACCTCCTGTATCATTATTTTTCAAGAATATAATTCTCAAGGATCACTACGTCAATATTAGTATTTAAAAATGTCTGAATTGCATCTGATGGAGATTCAACAATAGGTTCTCCGTTGTCATTAAACGACGTATTCAGTAATACAGGAACACCAGAAAGTTTTTCAAATTCTAATAATAACTGGTATATAAAAGGTTCTTGTGTTTTATTTATTGTTTGAACACGAGCTGTTTGATCAATGTGTGTTACAGATGGAATTTTTGCAGTAAACTCATCTTTGACGTTACATGCCAGTAACATATATGGAGAAATTTGCTTTAAGTCAAATATTTTGAAAGCCATTTCCTCAGTAACGACAGGAGCGAATGGTCTGAAATATTCTCTATGTTTTACTTTTTGGTTC
>CANEMG010000237.1 GCA_947428535.1 uncultured Clostridium sp.
ACCAGTTAATACTAGGAATATGATGATGGAAAGAAATACTAGTACTAATAATTACTTAAATGGAGGTTTTTATGGGAAGAAGAGAATATTATGAAGAACAAAAAATAAAAAGGATAGCTTCTATGTTTAGTATAACACTAGTATTAGCAGTAGTTATTTTTCTAACTGTTTTTGTAATGTATAATAAAAAATTAAAAGCAGAGTCAAATAGCAATATGGAAAGTTTAGGAAAGCTAAATGAAATAGTATCTAATGAAAATTTAACAGAAACTAGTTTTTCTACTGATAAAACAGTGTCAAACACTGTAGAAAATGCAACAAATGTAAATAATGTAAACAATACAACTAAGAAAACAAGCAAAAAATCAGTTGCTACTACACCTGTGGATTCTAAAGTAGAGAATACACTTGCTGAGAATAGTAATACTGTCTCTGAAGAGAAAGTAGAAGAAAAGAAGGAATTAAGCTTTATGGCTCCAGTTTCAGGAGAAATTACAAAAGATTTTGCAACAGATACTTTAGTATATTCAAATACTTTAGAAGAATGGACAACTCATACTGGTATAGATATAAAAGCAGACAAAACAACAGTTGTTATGGCAGCTGAGGAAGGTACTGTTGAAAGTATAAAAAATGATCCTAGATATGGTTTAACAATAACAATTTCACATACTGATGGTTTTAAAACAATTTATTCAAATCTTTTGACAACTGAGTTTGTATCAGAAGGAGACAAGGTTGAAAAAGGAGAAACAATAGCAACAGTTGGAGAAACTGCAAGTTTTGAAATTGCTGATGAGTCACATTTGCATTTTGAGATGTATAAAGATGATGAAGTTGTAAATCCCACAATTTATTTAAAATAAAATCAAAAGCCCCTGTGATGAACTTTACTTTTTACGGTATAGTTCTAAAAAAGGGGCTTTTGTTAATAATAGGAGTTTAGAAATCAGGATCTTCAAAGTATTTACGCCTTTTATCTAATAACTCTAATCCTTCTTCTAGTAGTTCACGTTGAGTACTATCCAAAAATTTTTTGTTTCGATAGTCTGTGATGAAACAATATATGAGACCTCCTATTCCAACTACTACTGGTGTGAAAAAAATAATGAATAAGAAACACATAAGTTACCTCCACCTTAAGTTGGGGAGTGTGCTAATAAAACACACTATATTAACATGTAACAATAATATAAAAATATTATTGTTAGTATTATACACTTTTCTACTTATATAGTAAAGTTTTGCTTTTTAAACGATTTTATGATATAATAACATGCATATTATGCTATATTTATAGTACTTTAGCATATACCACCTAGAGTTACATCATAGGGGAGGTAAAGTTTCTCAAAAACAAAAAGATATATAGGAGGTTGTAATATGTTTATTAGTGTTGGTAATCTTAAAAAGGAAGGGTGTTTAAATTTTGGACTCCATAATGGAATCATTCATCTGGATGAAACTGCGGGTGCTTCAATATTTGAGATGGCATACCCTAAAAAAGATATTCATTTTGTGCGGACAGAAAACCCAGAAATCTTAAAAGAGCTTGATATCGTAATTGATATTGGTGGTGGAATATATGATCATCATCCAAAAGGCTTTAATAAGTGCAGAAGTACTGGTGAGAAGTATGCGAGTGCAGGAATTATGTGGGAGAAGTTCGGTGGAAAGGCTATAACAAACGTTGCGGAAGAAGTAGGTGTATCTATAGATTATGATATTGTTCAAAAAATTAAAGAAAAAGTTGACAAAGAATATATCATTCCTATAGACCTGGAAGACAATGGAGAGAAGGTAGGAAATCATGCGTTTTCTATTGTTTCTAATGTCTTTTTAACTTGGCTTGATCCGCAGGATTTTGATGCAGCTTTTATGAAAGCAAAATCGATTATTTTTGATATTTTGAAAGGAATTATCAAAAAAGAAATTGTAGAGGTAGCAACCGGTCCATATTTGCAGAAACAGTATGAAAATGCGAGTGATGGAATTTTGGAGATACCTGCTCAAACAATGAGGTGGGAGGAACATGTTGTAAACTATAATGTATGTAATAATTATAGGATAAAATTTGTGATTTTCCCATATCCAAGAGGAGGCTGGGCAGCTCAATGTGTTCCGCCATCAATGGAAGAAAAGTTTAAACAACTTGTACCTTTTCCAGAAGAGTGGGCAGGAGAAAATAAAGTTACTTTGCCAAAAATATCTGGTGTAAGTGGAGCAATTTTGTGTCACAATTATAGATTTTTTGCAAGAGCGCAGACTAAGCAGGATATTATTGAGATGTGCACAATTGCTATGGCTAAGGCGGATTAATTTAACTGATGAACATGAGAAATAAGAAAACAAGGGTGTAATATTTTGCATCCTTGCTTTCTTATTTTTAATATTTCTTAGCAATAGAAATGATAAAAATCCCAATTATTATATGCAAGCTATTTTAATTTTATTTGTGAAATATAAAATCCAAATTTTTTATATTGAAAAAAAATTTGCGATATGTTATAAATATATATATATTAAAAAACAGAAAAGAGGAATTAAATATGGATAAAAAGAAATTAATTACAAAAATAATAGCAGGATTAGCATTGGCACTAATGTTATTTTCAGTTTTTGGAACACTATTATTCTATTTAATAGCACGTTAAAACTGGTATAGATGGGAGAAAAAAATGATAGGTCAAACTTTAGAAAGTTT
>CANEMG010000238.1 GCA_947428535.1 uncultured Clostridium sp.
AGATTGAGTATTATCTAAATCTAACTTTGATTCAAATAATTTAGAAAAATCTCCTGCATTATCAAAATCATCTATTGTGTTATCTGCTTCTGCTTTTTCATTATTAGTAGTTTCTTTGGTATTAGTCACATCTTCATCATTTTCAACCTTTTTTTGCACACTTTCTTTAAGCACAATAGTTTGTTGTGGTAAATTATTTAAATCCTCTTTTGTTGTTGTGGCTGTTTCTTGTGAAGCCTTTTTTATTAATTCGTTTGCTTCATTAACATCAAGCTCTTTTGTATCACTTGATATTAATGTATTTCCTAAAGCAACATTTTTATGCAAATCATTATCATTTATTGTTTTAGCATTCTCATTGTTAAATTTTGCTCCATCTTCTGCAAGCGAAATATTTTTATTGCTTTTTACTTCATCATTTTCTTTTAATTCTTGAGTTTTATTTGAATCATCTTTTGCCAAATTATTTTCATTTTTTAATTCTTCTTTTTTATCAGATTCTTTTTCTAAATTATTTCTAAATTTAAAAATTTCTTCTAATGCATTGTTATTAATTTCTTCTTGAGTTTCTGTTGGCTCTTTAATAATTTTTTTAAATAATCCTGATATTCCAGCATCATTTTTGTGTTCTTGTTCTAATATATTATTTGATACTTCTTGATTTGATGTTTCAACCTTTTGTGCTTTTATTGATTTATTTTGAGATGGTAATTTTGTAGTACTTTGCAATACATTTGGATTTATAAATGTAGAATTCTCTTTTTCAACATTTGCAACAAGCTCAGAACGAGCTAAATTAGTTTTTATAGCATGATATATTGCTTTAAAAACTTTTGTTTCTTCTTCAAATCTAACTTCCAATTTAGCTGGATGAACATTAACATCTACTAATTTTGGATTTATATCAAGGTTAAGTACAATAAATCCATATCTTCCAACTGGAATCATTCCTTTATAAGCTTGATCAGCTGCTGCTGTTAAGTTTTTATCCTTTATATATCTTCCATTTAAGAAAAATAATTGATTTCCTCTATTTCCTCTGGCTATAACAGGTTTTCCTATAACTCCTGTTACCTTCATATCTTCATATGTATAATTAACTTCTATAATTTCAGCTGCTACATCTTTTCCATATATACTGTATATAACTGTTTTTAAATCTCCATTTCCGTTTGTTTGTACAACTGTTTTTCCATTACTTATAAGTTTTATAGCAACATCTCGATTTATTAATGCTATTCTAGTTACAGTATCTTCAATATATCCTGCTTCTGTATAATCTTTCTTCAAAAATTTATATCTTACTGGTGTATTATAAAATAAATTTTGTACTGTTATTGTTGTTCCAACAGATCTTGCTGCTTCAGTAAACTCTAAAGTTTTTCCTCCCTCTACAACAATTTTATATGCCATATCTGTATCTTGTTTTTTAGAAATCATTTCTACTTTTGATATTGCTGCAATACTAGCTAAAGCCTCACCTCTAAATCCCATTGTTCTTATTTCTTCTAAATCCTCTGCTTTTCTTATTTTACTAGTTGCATGCCTTTCAAATGCTATTTCCATATCATCTTGTGATATCCCATGTCCATCATCTGTAATTTTAATTAGAGAAATTCCTCCATTTTTAATTTCAACTGTTATGTTTTTAGCTCCTGCATCTATTGAGTTTTCTACCATTTCTTTTACTACTGATGCTGGTCTTTCTATAACTTCTCCTGCTGCAATTTTATTTATAGTTAAATCATCTAACAGTACTATATTTCCCATTTTCCTCTTCCTTTCTTAGGTCTACTTATGATATAAATCTCTTTCGTTTTAACATAATAATACATTTTTTGAAATTATATCATTAAATTTATTTTTTGTATACTTTTTTAATATTTATTTTTTTAGTAACACTTTTCTTAAAAATTCATAGTATATAACATACAAAAGATTTGAAAATATTTTTAAAAAGGAGGAATTTAAAATGCCAGAAAACAGAGGTTGTGGTTGTGGATTATTCGGAGGAGATAATGATTGTCTTTGGATAATAATACTTTTAATAATTCTTTTCTGCTGTTGTGGTAACAACGGTGGTAGAGGTTGTTGCTAATCGTAGCATAACATAGAAATACTTAGAAAAGTTTTCTATAATCAAAAAAAAGAGGTGCTAGGCTTATTAGCCTTATGCACCTCTTCTTTTTTGTCTTATCTACTCATCTGATACTATCCACGCTGCCCGAAGCCCTGGAAACACCATATAAGATTGAACATACAATATTTTCTTGTACTCAGGATCATAGACAAACACTTCCTTATGATTGTACCCTACCATTACGACAAAATGGGAATCCTTGCTATTTGCTTTTCCCTTGTATATTTTATTCGATAGCAAGAGTACCGGAAAATTGTAATCGCCAATAGCTTCAATCAGTTCTTCCACGCTTTTGGCTCTTTTTACAGAATATCCATACAATGATGGGATAAAGCGTTCAAAAAACACAGGCTTTATTCCCATCGGTATGTAGCTTCCTTCTTTCTCTTTTCGATATCCACGATATCCTTTTTTAACCGCTAACTCAGCAAGTTCTTCAACAGAAATATTCAACTCATTATTAAAAATCCGTTCAAGAAACTTGGCAATCAATATTCCGCATCCAGATGAAGCAACAGTACTCCTGTTATCTCCATATTCTTCCAT
>CANEMG010000239.1 GCA_947428535.1 uncultured Clostridium sp.
ACATAAAGTTATAGACTATTGATTTTCCTATGTTACTCGCGAAGATCAAAACGATAAAGTCTATGAATGGACTATTAATGAGAGAGTTAACCATTTAGGTCTTACTATTTCTGGTCAAAATTATAAGAGAGTTGTTGTAGCATTTAAAAAATTAAATGAAAATACAGCAACATACATTCGAATACTTGAAGATGATGTAGAAGGAATATTGATGTCATCTTTGTTTGATTATATTAAGATAATGAAAGACGGTCGTATAAAATTTAGATTTAGTTCTCAGGTAGCGCCATATATTTTTCATCTAAAAGAAAAATTTTATGCTTTTCGTCTATCAGAATTATCAAGGGTTCGTTCTAAGTATACATTGGCGTTACTAAAATTATGGAATGCTAATTCTTTTGGCAAATGGCGAGACTATAATGATCCAGAGAGTATGCCACCAGATGTAGTAATACAAGGAAGTTTAGAAGATTGGCAATCATGGTTTTTGGGTTATGATGAAAATGGAAAAGCTAAAAGATGGCCAGCAGGACGATTTAAACAAATGGCTCTAGATATTGCACTGAAAGAAGCTGGATTGTTATATCCCAATATGATATTTACAATAACAACGTTAAAACAGGGGCGTTGTGTTGTTGGTTATAAAATAGATATTCATCCAGTGAATACTAACGTTAATATGAATACACTTACAATTGATAATGCACCATTAAAAAAATAAATATTTTTGATAGTTAAAGTATTTATAGCTTTTTAGGAATGAATAATGTTATAATGAATTAGATAGGGGTGTTGAATTTGAAAAAAAACAATAAAAAAACATTTAAAGATTCTAAATTTAGAGAAATTGATTTGGTAGAAGCATCAAAAATTATTGGTGGGCGAAAGAAGCATAAGTGTCGTGTGTATAATAACGGAATGCCTACAGGGGTATATCGTTGGTGTTAGATTGAGATTAATATATTATTTCCTCTAGAAGATATATTTCTAGAGGAAATTTATTTTTTGAGGATGGCTTTATGAATACATTTACTCCTTATCAAGATCCTACATATTTTATAATTTTAGCAATTGCTCTTATTCCCATTGTTATTGGGATTTTGTACGGAAAAAAGGTTAGAATATATGAACTTATGATACTTATATTTTTTCTATATCTATCATTCGGTGGAAAAAATATACAACAAGGTATTGCTCTTATCGTATATTTAACTTTCGAGACATTATTAGTATATATTTATGATAAATATAGAAAAAAACATAATAATACTATGATTTTTTGTCTATCAGTATTTCTTGCGATTTTACCACTGGCAATTGTAAAGATAACTCCTTTCTTTAATATAAATTCATACTTGGGTTTTTTAGGTATTAGTTATCTAACGTTTAAATCTGTTCAAACTATTATGGAAATTCGTGATGGAGTACTTAAAAATTTTAATCCCTGGTTTTTTCTACAATTTTTAGCTTTTTTTCCAACTATCTCTTCTGGACCAATTGATAGATATAGAAGATTTGAGCGTGATTACTATAATATTCCTTCTAAAGAGAAGTATTTAAATATGTTAGATAAAGGTATAAAGTATATTTTTGTAGGTTTTGTATATAATTTTATGCTCTCGTATTTTTTTGGTACATTATTACTTCCACAAATAAAAGCTGAAGTAATTGCTTCTATAGGAATATCGTTTAGCCTTATTAAATACATGTATATTTATAGTATGTATTTATTCTTTAACTTTGCCGGATATAGTTTATTTGCGGTCGGAACTAGCTATATTATGGGAATTGAAACACCTATGAATTTTAATAAGCCTTTTATCTCTAAGAATATTAAAGATTTTTGGAACAGATGGCATATGACTTTATCTTTTTGGTTTAGAGACTACGTCTATATGCGTACGGTTTTCTTTTTAATGAAAAAGAAAATATTCAAAAGTAGAAGAACCGTTGCTAACGTAACATACATATTTAATATGTTATTAATGGGTATATGGCACGGAGAAACTTGGTATTATATACTTTATGGCTTAATTCATGGTATAGCTTTAGTTATAAATGACTGGTGGTTATATACAAAAAAGAAAAAATTACAATGGCTACCACATAATAAAGTTACAGAAGCTATTGCAATTTTTATAACATTTAATTTTGTATGTTTCACTTTTTTGATTTTCAGTGGGATATTAGACTATGTTAAGTTTTAAATATCAATAACTATTGTATAAATTTTATTGGTATCGTATAATAAAAATGCCAGTGATATATTTAGGTCATTGGTACGGTTGCAGACCTGATTATTAAATCAGGTCTTTTTTATTGTTAATAATATAAAAAATTGATACTTAAAAGGTTGGACAAATTGTATATTTGTTCAACCTTTTTTGTAAAAATTGACATGATATATTACTACTTTAAAAAAAATTACTTTTGTGATAAACTTATAAAAATATTAAGAATAGCGTAATTTTTTTATTATTTAGAAAGTTAAGAGAAAGTTTAAATGTTCAAATTTTATAAACATTATACTCCCCAAATAGATGAAAGTGATTGTGGTGTGGCAGCTTTATCAATGATTTTAAAGAATTATGGATCAAATGTTTCTATATCTTATTTGAGAAATATAGCTAAAACAAATAAAGAAGGCACTACAGCGTTAGGAATTATAAAAACTGCAG
>CANEMG010000240.1 GCA_947428535.1 uncultured Clostridium sp.
CAAACTTCATTTCCTTTTTTTGACATTCTTTATTTATTTTTGAGAATTCACCAATTTCTTTTTCTTGTCTATTAAAAATTTTTAACATTTTAGGCTCTTGAGCACTTACTGTTGTTTTATTTATTATTTCTTTATTCATTTCAACAATATCTTCAACTAGTTGTCTAGAAATTTTGAAAAAAACTATTGATAAAATTACTATAATAAAAAATATAATAGTAATAAAAATTCCTACTGTTACATTAAGTTCTAAAGTTTGTTCTAAAGCAAAAATTACTACAAAAATAGTATCAAAAATTAAAATAACCTGCGAATTAAAAAATTCTGAATATATAGTAGCATCCTTATTAACTCTTTGTATAACATTAGATTTATCTATTTTACTAAATTCTAAATATTGTAATTTAGGAATATGCTCTAAAATAGTTAATTTTACATTTCTATTTATTTTTAAATTAAATAATGTTGTTACTTTAAGTTTTATATAATTAACAATAAAAATATTGATATTTAGAAAGACTAAACTCAATATTAAAACTATTATCTTAGATATTTTATCTTCTGAATAAAATAACATTTTTATAAAATAAGGAATTACACTTTCATCTCCAAGTATAATTCCATCTAATGCATATTGTATAAACATTGGCACATAAACTAAAAGCCTCGAGTATATTGCACTTAGTACCAATGTTAACAATATATATTTTTTTGTTCCTTTTAATGTTTTACTAAAAAAACTTTTCTTCATTTTCTTCTTCCTCTTTAGTGTCCAATTGGGGACGCATGTTTTTGGACATTTTTGTCCAATTTTATACGTATATTCCCCCTATTATTTTCTATATATTACTCTATTTCTATACTTTCATCATTTTCTAATATTTCATAATCTACTTCATATTTACTGAACATTTCCTCTATATATTTGAAGTCTGGTGGAAATGCTGGATTATCCATATGAACTGGTATTGTAATAACAGCTCCTACTTCTTTTGCATATAATGCTGCTTCAAAAGCAGACATTGTTAATCCATGTCCAGTTACTGGAATAACTAATATATTTGCTTTATAATCATTTTCAAAACATATAGTATCACTTGTTGTATATAATCTATTTTCACCATCATCAACAATATATCCTACATTTTCATAAATTGCTTTTCCGCCTTTTAATAATGGTTGGTATCCGTGTATTGCATGCACTACTTCTATTTTTATACCATCTAATTCTATAACATCATTTTCTTTTACTATATTTAGTTTTAGATTTTCATTAGCATCTTGAACTTCTTGTGTTGAATATATTTTAATATTACTATTTAGTTTTTCTAATACTTCTGTATTACAATGATCTGGATGCTTATGTGTTATTAATATAATATCTACACTATTCCAAATATCAAAATACTCATCTTTATATTTTAATTTTCCTGGATCTATTAAAATCTTTTTATCCTTAGTTTCAATTAATAAACATGATTGTGGTAACTTTGTAATTTTCATAACTTTTATCAAACCTTTCTTTTTTTATTAAACATACGCATAGCCCCAGCAACATGCATCCCCAAATTGGTCTTTATGGTAAATATGGGATTGGATTTACAGGGCTTCCTCCTATAAGTACTTCAAAATGTAAATGTGTTCCTGTAGAATTTCCTGTACTACCAACTGTTCCTAGAACTTGTCCTTGAGATACCTCTTGCCCTTTTGAGACCTTTCTTGTTCCTGAAAGCATGTGTGCATATAATGTCATAGTTCCATCATGATGATTTATTACTACATATTCTCCATAACTTCTGTATGTACCATTACTATTTCTTTTAGCTTCTGATATTACAACTGTTCCTGATTTTACTGCTACAACATTTTTTCCTACTACATTTCTATTTACATCTATACCTGTATGACCTTTATAAGAAGGATATACTAATTTATTTATATTAGCTTTTGAACATCCTTGTACTGGGAATATATACCCATGTGCACTAGGTGCTAAATTGTCATCATCATCATCATCATCATTTGAACTAGAATCTGAAGATGTTGTATTTGATGGTCCTTTATTTGAAGAACTATTTGATGGTTTTTTATTTTTTTCCGCTTTTTTCTTAGCTTCTTCTGCTGCTATAGCTGCTAATTGACCTTGAATTTCTTTTCTATCTTCTTCCATCTCATCTAATTTTTCATTTAATTCAGCTTCTTCTGCTGATAATGTAGATGCTATATTTTTTTTCTGACTTACTGCTGAATCTAAAGAAGATTTTTTCCCTACTAATTCTTGCTTAGATGTTTCTACTTCTGTTTTTGATGTTTCTAAAGAACTCTTTTCTGTTTCTAGTTGCTTTTTAGTATTATCTATTTTTTCTAATAATTCTTGATCTGCTTCTGCCAATTGCTCAATTAAATAATATTTTGATATAAAATCTGTTAAACTTTCTGATGTAAGTAACATATCCAAATATGATACTGTACCAGTCTCATATAATGATACTAACCTTTTATCCAATAATGCTTTTTGCTCTGCATATTTTTTTTCTTGTTCACCAATATTATTCTCTTTATTTTGAATTTCAGTATTTAAATTATTTATTTTACCCTGAACATTATTTATTTCTTTTTGATATGTAGAAATTTCTGCATTTAAATCGTTTATTTGATTTAATGCATCAGT
>CANEMG010000241.1 GCA_947428535.1 uncultured Clostridium sp.
CAATTTTAGATGAAAATACTTTAATTGATAGTACTGGGGAAAAATATTACAAAACAAGTGATAAAACAACAATAGAATAAAATATAATAAATTATTTCTGCTAATTTTATTTAGCAGATTTTTTATATAAAAAAAACGAGAGCTTAAGAGAGCCCTCGAAAAAGCAAGAAGTAAAAATATTATTTAGCTACAATTACTTTGAAATAAATTAAAGCTTAATCACAATATAAAATCTGTGATTTTAAAGCCTAGTCACAGTATCCCCACCATTGCGTAATTTCGCAAGTGCGATATTTACCGTTGGTTGCACCGCTTGAAGAAGCATCGAAGAAAAACTTGATTTTTTCACCAGGTCTAACACTGAACCAATTAGTCTGAACATTTGAGATATCATCTTTTGAATTAGTAACTCCTTGGTAAATCAATTCCTTTGATCCATTTGCTCTAACTACATAAACGGACAGCCGAATGCCACTATCGCTAACTCCTTCATCAAAAATTCATTTTCTGTACCACAGCCGGAGAATCATCCGATGAGTTCTTGCATCGGTAGAAACTGTTTTTTCTGGAGTAGTATTGTTGTTTGAAAAAGTAAATCCGCCGATCTCATGATTTTCAGCATAACCAAAATAGTCATTCCCAGCTGCCTGTACTGGTGTTGCACCAGCTGCCATAACGAGCATCATACATGCCATAGCGATAGTTGCAAATCTTGTAAAAATATTTTTTTTCATAATCTTCATAGTATACATCCTTCCTGTTATTAACTTCTTGCTTTTTATATCAAAAATCACTTTCGTGAAATTTGATTACTATAAGAATATGTATAACACATATCTTGTAATATTATTATACAACATTATTTTAATAAAATTAAAAAAGGTAAAAAAGGTAATTTTATTAATTAGCTTCATAAATAGAAAAAAACTCTGGAGTTCCAGAGTTTTTTAGAAATCTAATTATTATTTTGTGGAATTTTCTCAAGTTCAATTTTATAATGCTCACCATAATAATTAATTATTGTAGTTATTTTATCAGTAGCATTATTTTTGGTCATTCCAAATGTTTCATAAAAATCAAAAGTATCATCACTTGTGAAATTACCATTTTGTTTTCTAGCAGGATTCATAGTACAATCAAATTTTTCTCCATTAGAGTTCTCTATCCAGCTACCATCATTTAATGGTAACCAATTTACACCATACATTGGAAAATGGTGTACAACTTGAATAGGTACAAGTCTTTTTTGATATTCAATATAAGCTTTTTCAAAATTTGGATCTGTTGATACTTTAAGTAATTCCTCTTTGCTATTGAAACCATAAGTAGTACCAGTTTTTTCGTTATAAAGTTCTTTTGAATCTACTGGCTTAGGAGTATTAGAAAGAGTAATTCCAATTTCAAATCCTGTATCTGTAACTTTTGCCATATATACATCAAAATTATCACATTCACAACTAATAACTTTATAATATTCAGCTGTTCGATTATACATTTTTTCTGGAACATCTAAAGTAATGTTCCAGTTTCCTAAAACAGTATATACAACCCCATTTCTTTCAATTCTTATTTTGTTTAAATTAAATATTAATTTTTTAGATTTCGGATATTCAGTAGAAGTATACATATTGTATTTTGTTGAGATAGAAAAAGAATCTGTTCCATGTTCTGCATAGTTTAAAAAGTTATTTAATCCACTATTCATATAATTTTCATTAAAATCACGATATTTATAATTTAAGTTATTGTCCTTACAATAATTATTAAATCTTTCTTTTGAACAATTTTCATAAATAATTGTTTGATTCTCATCAGTTATTATTAAATCTGGAAAAGTTAATTTAATATCTTTGTCTATTGTTATATATTTTGACATTTCATTATCTAAATGTACAGAAATATCAGCAGATAAATTATAGTCATCCATAACAAAATCATCAATTTTTATTTCACTTTTTATATTATCTAATATAGTTCCTTCATTTTCTTCAACTTCAATATTTTCATTTCCAGTAGATTCAACATAATCCATATTTGGATTTCCTATATATCCATTTTCTACAGCTGTTTCTATTCCTTGACCTAATCCGAATTTGGATTTAATAAAAGTTTCTATATCTTTTGAAAAAACTATTACTGATGTCTAAAAAACTAAGCAAGAACAGGCAGCAACAACCTTTTTCTTATTTATAAAACTTTTCTTTTTATTCATAACTATATCATTCTCCTTTTTAATTTTAGATATAGCTATTCTAAGTTTCAATTTTTCTTCTAAATCTTTATTATTTGGCATTTTTACCTCCTATATTAAGTTCTTTTTTTATTTTCTTTCGTATTCGATATAATCTACTTGTTACATTAAATTCTGAAATTTTTAATTTTTTAGCTATATCCTTTATAGATTCGGCAGAATAATAAAACATTTTTACAATTTCTAAGTCTGTTTTTTTTAATTTATTAATGCTTTTTTCAATTCTAATAATTTCTTCTCTTTCATCTGAATATAAATCAAAATTAGAATATACTAATTTATTCTCGTAATCAGATATATCATATGTAATTCTTTTTTTTCTTAATTTTTCTTTAACTAAATTTTTGGTTATTCCAGCTATATATGAATCCAAAGAGCCTAAAATATTAGATTTATTTTTCCATAAGACAAAGAAT
>CANEMG010000242.1 GCA_947428535.1 uncultured Clostridium sp.
ATGTGATAAAGAAGCCAATATAGAAACAATAAATCAAATAGATATGGAAACTAATAATGAATATATAGATAAAAATCGAATGTTTTTAACTAGTGATGGAGGATATATAATATTAGGAACTTTTGAAGGAAAAAATATAGAAATAGGAAATGAACAGTTTACATCACATAAGTTATACTATTCCGATGAGTATAGTAGGGATGGTTATATAATAAAATACAATAAGTTTGGAGAAATTCAATGGAAAAAAATTATAGGAAATGGAATACATAATCATTTATATGGAATAAATACTTTAGAAAATGAATTCTTGGTACAAATAGCAATTGCTGGTTACCCAATACAAATAGATAACATTACTTATAATAAAAGAACAGAAGGTTTATATTTAAAAATAGATAATAATGGAAAAGTTACTGGAACAATAGATCTTCCATTTAACATTAGTATTCAAAAAATTAAAATAAAAGATGATGGATATATTGTATTAGGATATTTTGATAATAAATTAGGACCGTTAACGATAACAAGAAATAAATTAAATTACTTTTCTATTCCAGCAGTTATGAAATATAGTAAGAACGGTGAATTAGAATGGTATAAAATAATGGGACAAGAATATATTCAAGATGAAACAAGTAATCCCTGGGCTAATGGAATGGATGAGACAAAAGATGGTGGAATAGTAATAGCAGCAAATATAGATGCGAGTATTTCATTTATAGAAAAAATAATTCCACAATTAGGAGTTTCAGAAGAAGCTCATATAGTAGCTGAAAATTACCTAAAACAATTTGAAATTACAACAGAAATACAAAAAGATAATGATATAAAAGGAGGAAATATATCAGGAGAAAATCAGTCTCCATATGAAATAGTAAAATATGGAGAAACAAGTAGTAAAGGAATAAAAATAATTCCTCAAAATGAAAATTATGAAATTTTAGAAATTACAGTAAATGGTAAGGGATATCAATTTGAAGCAAGTGAAGATGGTAGCTTTACAATGCCACAATTTGAAAGTCTAACAGAGAATAAACATATAGTGGTTAGGTTTGGTTTAAAAGATAATAAATTTATTATAAATAAAGTAGATAGAAAAACAAAAGAGCTATTAGAAGATGCAGAATTTAAATTAATACCAGTAGAGCAAAATATTATTGACCAGATGATACCAATAGAAAGTGATAAATACAGCTTAGCAATTAATAGAACAACACCTCATAAAGTAGGAGTTGGAGAAGATATAAAATGGAATGTTAGTATTGTAAATATAGGAGATATAGCAATTTATGGAATGGAAGTTACTAGTAAATTAAATAACGGAAAAACCATAGAAATTCCTAATAATATTATAACATTAATGCCAGGAGAAGAAGCTAAAATAGAAATTTCATATACAGTTACAGAAGAAGATGAAGGTTTAAATATAAGAAATAGTGTAAAAGTAAAAACATCAAGTATATCTTCTAGCATAAATGATGGCAGTGGAACTTCAGTTGTTGAGTATTGTACAGTTACGTTTAAGTTTGATGTGCCAGAAGAGGAAGGATATACTTTTTGTGGATGGGCACCAACATTAACAGAATATGTTACTGAAGATGCTACATATATTGCTACATGGCAAAAAGAAGATGATAATAAAGTAGAAATACCTATAGATTCTCTTAATATAAATGTAAGTGGAATTAGTAAATCATTAGATGAGTCTTCTATGATTGATGAAGAAAATAGTATAGAAAAAACTTCTGATGTGATAAATGAACAAAATGATATACAAATGATTTCTGATGAAATTGAAAATAGTTTTGTAAAAAATGAAGAAGGAAAATATGTAACAAATATACAAGGAAAAAATAAAGGTAGAGCAATCGCATATATACCAATAGACTTAACAACAGAAACAGTAGAAAAAATTTTAGAAATAAATGCAGAGATATCTTGTGATTATGGAGATAAAGGATATGTTATTTTAACAGAAACACCTATATCAGAATTTGATTTTGATAATATTACAGATATAGTCTTACAAATCAGTGGAACAACAAGCGAAACTAAAAAAGTAACATTACAAGGAGGAAAAAATTATAATTTAATCTTTGCATATATAAAAGATGATTTATATGATAGTAATTATTATAATGATGAATTTACAATTAATAGCGTAAAAATACTTGAAAGTGCTGAAGCAAACGAAATTATTATAAAAACAAATGGAAATGGTCAAGCAATAACACAATTACCATTTGGAAAATATATATTATCAGAAACTAAAGCACCAAAAGAGTATCACAAAATAGAGAATTTAGGAACAATAGAGTTTCTAGGAGAAACAAGAAATATATTAGAAAATCCAGAAAATGCAATAAGCATTAATGAAAATGGAGAGTTTGTAGCAGAAAATAAAAAGATACATAAAGTAATAGTAGAGCACAAACTAAAAGATAGACAAGGAAATGAAACAGAAGAAAAAATATTGGAAGATGAGGTTATAAACCTAAATGAGGGAGATACATATAAGACAAATCTAATTGTAAATTCCGGAAGATATGAGCTTGAGAAAGATGAAAAAGGCGAATATATAATTCCAGAAAATGCATCAGGAAGCTACGATGAGACTGTAGAAGAGATAGTGGTA
>CANEMG010000243.1 GCA_947428535.1 uncultured Clostridium sp.
ACTGTTTTTATTTTTCCCCATTTTGATGCAGCTATTACTTGGCCACCTTTTTCTACTGCAACTAGTCTATAACCTGATACTATAAATTCTCTTGCTAATACTATTATTGGTATCCAAGCTGGAAGTTTTGCCATTTCTACTAGCATTACCATTGCAGCTAAAACTAGAATTTTGTCTGCTAATGGATCTAAAAATTTTCCAAATGTTGTTACTTGGTTATTTTTTCTTGCTAAATATCCGTCTAGTTTATCTGTTATTGATGCTATAATAAATATAAAATCTATTATAAGCCATGCTGTTGGTATTCCTAAAAATTTCCCTTGTATTCCTAAAAATGGAATTATTACCATTATTGGTACTAATATTATTCTAAATAGAGTTAATTTGTTTGGTAAATTCATATATTTCTCTCCTTATTTTTATTTTGCCAATTCTATTGCTTTTTGTAATTGTGTGTCTTCTGCTTCTTTTACATTTAATACATTTGTTACTGTTTCAGGTAATTCTACTTTTTCGTCTGGTTCTATACCTATTTTGTTTATCTTAGTTCTGTTTGGTGTTAAATATTCTTCTGATGTTATTTTTAATCCACTTCCGTCTATTAGTTGCATTAATTTTTGTATTACACCTTTTCCAAATGTTGTTGTTCCAACAATTTTGGCTTTTCCATTATCTTTTAATGCTCCTGCAAGTATTTCTGATGAACTTGCTGTGTTTTTGTTTGTTAGTATGACTACTGGCATTTTGATTATTGGTTCGTTTTTTGATTTTTCTACTTCTTCTTTATTGTTTTTATCTACTTCATATAATATTACTTGGTCTTTTTCTAATATAAAATCAGCTATTTTTAAAGCTTCGTCTACAATTCCACCACCATTATTTCTTAGGTCTATTATTAGTGATTTTATTCCTTGTTTTTCTAGTTCTTGATATTTGTTCTTAAAGTCTTCAGCTGTGCCTTCATCAAATGATGAAAATTCTATATATCCAATATTGTTTTGAATTACTTTTCCTTCTACTGGGTTTACTTTGATGTGTTCTCTTGTTAGCTCATATTTTTTGGTTTCTGTACCTCTTAATATTTCTATTTCTACTTTTGAGCCTTCTTCTCCTTTTATTTTTGATGATGCAGTTGTCATATCTTCTGCTGAATATTGTTCTCCGTTTACTGATATTATTAGGTCTCCTGGTAATATTCCCGCTTTTTCTGCTGGTCCACCTTTTATTGGTGATAATACCATTATTTTATCTGCTTCAGTGTTTTTTACCATATATATACCTATTCCAACAAAATTTCCTGTTGCGTCTTCTAAATAGTCTTTCATTTCTTCTTTTGATATATATTCAGTATATGGGTCGTCTAGCGCTTCTATATAGCCTTTAATTGCACCTTCTTTTAGCTTTTCTTCATCAACTTCACCTAAGAAATCTTTATCAATTATGGCTTTAAATTTGCTTAATGTTGTTGATATTTCGTCATTGACTCAAATTATTGTGATTTTGTCATTTTTACTAAAATGTTGGTACATTCCAATTGAGGTTATTAAAAATGTTATAAATGCTACTAATACTACTAGCATTATTATTTTGTAGACTTTAAATCTTTTCTTTTCTTCCATGATGTTCCTCCAAACCTATAAACTGGGCGGAACTTTCCGCCCATATATTTTTATTATATGTACTTTACTTTTCATTCATTACTATGGTATGTAATTAGCTGGATTTACTGGTTTTCCATTTACCCAAACTTCAACATGCAAATGTGTTCCGCCTAAAGGATTAGTAGGTGTCGGTCTAGGTCTAACATTTCCTGTATTTCCTACACTCATTATTTGTTGACCTTGCGAAACTTTTTGTCCTTTTGATACTAATCTTGAACCTGGCTTTCCATGAGCATATAAAGTCATTGTTCCGTCTTGGTGGTCAATTATAATATATTCTCCATAACTAGAATATGAACCTACATAATTTCCGTCTGAACCATAATTTGGTATTCCACCTGTTTTGGTTGTTGAAGTAAGTACTACTCCACTTTTAGCTGCTAAAACTGCTTTACCATACATATTGCTTCCACTATAATCTGCTCCTGTATGTCCTGCATATCCATACCAGCCACATGTAATACTATATCCAGGTATTGGTCTTATAAATCCTGAAGCACTTGGGTTTCCTGGTTTTGTACTTGTACCACCTGTTGGTTTTGAATTATTTTGATACTTTTTAGCTGCTTCTTCTATTTCTTTTCTAATTGTTGCTTTGTCTGCTTCAAATTTGTCTAATTCTGCTTGTGTTTCTTTTTCTTCTTCTGATAGCTGTTCAACTTGTGCATTTTTCTCATTTTTAGCATTTCTTAGTTGATTTGTAACTCCTTGTTTACTTGCTTTTGTTGTGTCAAGTTCTTTTTTGCTTGCTTCTATTTTTTCTTTAGCTTGTTTTATTTCTTCTTTTTGTTTCTTTATATCTTCTAATAATTCTGTATCTGCACTTACTAGTTCTGTAACAAAATAGTATTTAGATATAAAATCCATTATTCCATTAGAAGATAATAAAACGTCTAAAAATGATGTTTCGCCTTGTTCCTGTGTTGCAACTAGTCTTGCTTCCATTAGTTTTTCTTGTTTATCAA
>CANEMG010000244.1 GCA_947428535.1 uncultured Clostridium sp.
AAAAGCCACTGTTCTAAATTTTTGAGCAAATAATTGATGTATTCTGTTGCCTAAAACCATAACTACTAAAAAAGATATAATTGCTATAACAAATATAAAAGTATAAAAAACACCTTCTATTCTCATAATAACATTTAAGTTTTGTTCTTTAGACTTATAAATTTTTCTTAAACCTTTACTTAAACAAAAAAATCCTTTACTTGCTGACCATAATGCAAAAATAGCTGCTATTGAAATAGTTCCTATAGATTTAGAATATACTTCATCTATAATACCTAAAATCATATTATGCATTGTTGTTGGTATTACTTCTCTTATCCAAAAATATATACTCTCTTTATCAATATTTGTAAATTGAATTAAAGTTAAAAAGAAAATAATAAATGGAATGAAAGAAAGTATTGTAAAATAAGCACATTCTGCTGCATATTCACTTACATTATCTTTTTTTAATTTATCAAAAATAAAATCTGTTTTGGCTAATATTTTTTTCATGTTTCTCCTACTTTATGTAAATTTTTTAATAATAAATTTATATTAATATATTCTACTCTATAATATATTTTTCAATTCACATAATCTATGTATTTCATAATTAATTACATACTTACTATTGGTTTCGTTTTTATAATTACACCAACATACATCTATATTATTATCTATTCCGCCTTTTATGTCTTTTTCTAAGTCATCCCCTATAAAAAGCATTTCTTCTTTAGATTTTATTTTTGCTTTTCTAAATAATCCTTCATAAAATTTAGAATGTGGTTTCATGTATCCTACTTCTTCAGAAGAAAAAATTGTATCTATAAATTTAGTAATTCCTAATTTATCTATTTTCGTTTCTAATGGAATTAGTGGTCCATTTGTAGCTATTATTATTTTATATTTTTTTTCATATAAATATTGGATTATCTCATAACAATCTTCTCGTGGGACAACTATTTCTTTCATTCCTTCCATATATATATTATTTGTTTTTACTGCTTCATTATAAGTAATATTATCTTTTCCAAAATATTGAATAAATCTCCTTGCTCTAAGCCATTCTGCTTTTTTGATTCTATCATCTTCATATGGAGTAATTAATATTCCTTTAGCTCTATCACTCCAAGTTTTTTCATCAATTTTATTAAACTTTAAAAATTTTTCTTCTGTATAATTTTCTCCTCTATATTCCAATACTTTCTTAAAAGCATATTTTACATTTTCTAAATTATTTGTTAGTGTATCATCTAAATCAAATATTATTATTTTATACATAATTCCTCCATATAATAGTTTGTTTCTATATCTACTTTAATAACTAATTGTATTTTAATATTTAGTATTAGTACTTCCATTTTAAAGTATTTAAATTATAACATATTTTTACTTTCTATACACAAAAAAAGCAGAACTTATTGGCTCTGCTAAAAAATATATATTAATTTAATCTATTTGAATTCTCTTTTTCTCTTCTAGTTGTTTTTGTTTTTCTTTTGGAAATGTTAAGCTTAAAATTCCATTTTTAAATGATGCCTTTATATCTTCTTCTTTTAAATTTTCTCCTACATAAAAGCTTCTTGAACATTCTCCATAAAATCTTTCTTTATGAATGTACTTTTCTTCTTCATTTGATTCATCAATATCTTTAGAAGTTTTAGCTGTTACTCTTAAATACCCATTTTCCATTTCAATTTCAATATTTTCTTTTTCATATCCTGGTAAATCTAGATCTATAATATAGTTATCGCTCTTTTCTTTAATATCTGTTTTCATTAGTCTAGATTCTTTTCTATCAAAAAAAGGTTCTATAAACATGTCATCAAATAAATCAAATTCATTTCTTTTTCTTGGTATCATCATAATAATTATCACTCTCCTTAAAATATAGTTTTATTATATACGAATATTAGCTTTTTATACTTCAAAAATACTATACAAATGCAAGAACAAAAGAGGAATTTCCTATAATAGAACAAAAGTGGACAATATGATAATTACAAACTAAATAAAAAAAGATATCACATATATAGTGATATCTTTTCTATGGTACCTTTCTCTGTTTCGAACATTATTAAAATATTTTACATTTCAATATACTCCCATATGAGTAAAAAGGCATAAAAAAAACTGGCGATTTCCTATTTTCCCAACAAGGTAACTCGTAAGTATCTTCGGCACTAAGGAGCTTGACTTCTGTGTTCGGCATGGGTACAGGTATTTCCTCCTCGTTATTATCACCAGAAATTCTTTGTGTACTTTCTTTAGCACACTCAAAAATACATAGATAAATACTTATCGTAGGCAAAACTATTTGTGGTTAAGCCCTCGATCTATTAGTAATGGTCAGCTACATGTATCACTACACTTCCACCTCCATCCTATCAACCAGGTCGTCTTCCTGGAATCTTACTATCTTACGATATGGGATATCTTATCTTAGGGGGGGCTTCACACTTAGATGCTTTCAGCGTTTATCCCTTCCATACTTAGCTACTCAGCCATGCCGTTGGTACGACAACTGATACACCATCGGTATGTCCATCCTGGTCCTCTCGTACTAAGGACAGCTCCCTTCAAATATCCTGCGCCTGCGACAGATAAGGACCGAACTGTCTCACGACGTTCTGA
>CANEMG010000245.1 GCA_947428535.1 uncultured Clostridium sp.
AAATATTTATATGATAACATAAAACAAATAATTCAAGTAAACGGGGGAATAGTTATGAAAGAAATTTATGATTTTTTTATAGCAGGAAGAACACGAAACAAAGAAAAGATATTAGAAATATGTAGTATTTTTGACAGTTTAAATATATCATATTATTGCTTTTTAAAAAATGAACAATCTCATATTGAGGCAGGTTTAGATTTAAATGATAGTCCAGAAGATTTAATGTCAAAATTTGAGAGTATGGAATTAGATAGTGATTCAGTTAAGACAATTTTTAAACACGATATGGAAGGGTTAAAAAGTTCCAAAAACCTTTTATTAGTATTACCAGCTGGAAAATCTGCACATATAGAAGCAGGAGTTTCATACGGATTAGGTAAAAGATGCTATGCTATTGGAGAATATGATGTTACAGATTCATTATATTTAATTTTTGATAAGATTTTTGCTGATGAAAATGAGTTAGTTGAATTTTTAAAAAGTATTAAATAAAGTATGTTAATCAAGATCAAAAGGGGTTCATCAGAGAGTGATGAATCCCTTTTTTACAAAATAGACAAATAAAGTGCTTATGTATACAATCTAATGTAAGAGTAGTTTCTGATTATAAATTAGTGTTATGATTTATAAAATATGTTAACAATTGAATACCGAATTATATGAAGTAAATCTTAAATATTATAATAATTTAAGATTAAAAATTAAATTTTATTTACAATTTCGTTTATTAATAATTTAGGTGTAACTTTTTCACAAAAGTTTATATATGGATTGTCTAAATTAGAAGGATCTTGGTGAGCATTCATATTATTAACAGAACGAATAATTGACCATTTTATATTGCTATCTGAAGCATGATATAGTTTAGCAACATGTGGATAAATATTCTTTTCCAAATTTTCAAAACGGTAATCGTTCTTATTCATATATGAATAAATTATTGCATCCAATAAATAATTAGTACCTATTAACTTAAAATCAAAATTTAATTTTTCTAAAATATCAAACACTTTTTTATGAATAATTTTATTATTTACTTTTGATATGAATTTTTTAAACAGATTAATAGAACGTTCAGGATCTGTTTCTAAAGGTAAATACAATACATATGTTAAATTTTTATGTTTTGTAGTATCCTGACAAAGAACAATTTTGTTTTCTATTTTTTTAACTAATTGTTCTACCTTTGCACATTTCATATCATTTTCAGATAAAATAAGCATATTTATTTTAGAATTAGTTGTTAATTCTAAAAGCTCATCATAAGTACTTGCTACTCCTAGCAAGTGTAAGTTATTAAATTTACTCAAAAGAGTATTACAAGTTTTCTTTACTACATCGAAATTATCACTAAATATTATAATTTTATACATTTTATTATTCCCTCCACTAATAAAACAATTGAGAAGGGCAAAAAGTGACAAAAAAATTAAAAAAAGTTTAAAAATTTTTAAAAAAGTTTAAAAAAGCTTGAAAAAGCTTGAAAAAGTTTAAAAAAATCTAATAAAAGGAGTATACAGCAGATAAATAAAGATTATGAGAAGGTTTAAATCTAATAATATATTTGATAAATATACAGATATGATTTATCATATTGCTCTAGGGCGTTTAAGAAATGAAGAAGATGCAAAAGATATTGTTCAAGAAGTGTTTCTTTACTATATAAAACATACACAAAAAGTTATAGGTTTTAATAGTGAAGAACATGAAAAAGCTTGGATAATTAGAGTTACTACAAATTTGTGTTATAATCATTTAAAAAGTGCTTCAAATAGTGAAATTCCATTAAATAGTGATATTGTACAAAACCAAATTTTTAATGAAGATGAAATAAATATATTTGAAAGTATAAAGAAATTAACTGATAAGTATAGAAAAGTTTTCGAATTGTTTTATATAAGTGGTTTTAAAATACCTGAGATAAGTAGAACTTTAAACATTAGTGAGAGTGCAGTAAAAACGAGACTTAAAAGAGCAAGAGATACATATAGAAGATTAGTGAGTGATGGAGGTGAATAAATAGTGGAAAAATTCGAAGAAGATCTAGAAAATTTAAAAAATAAAATAAATAGTATGACTCTAAGTGATGAATTTAAAGAGAATTTAAGTAAAAAATTAGAAATGGAATATAATAAAACATCAACTAGAACATGGTTTGCTATTCCAAGACAAATTGTTGCAGCTTGCGCTTGTTGTATATTGCTAACAGGATGTGTTTTTGCAGGTAGTTTTGGAAATGTAATAACTAATTTCTTTGCGAATACTTCAAAAGAAATGGAGCAGGCAATTGAAAGCGGAGAAGTTCAGTACATTAATATGGATTATGTAGAAAGAGATGGTGTATCTATTAAAGTAGATTATGCTATGGCAAAGAATAACTCTCTTTATTTGGTATTTAATGTTTTGAGTGATGAAGAAATCAGTAGAGTTTCTTTGGAGGAATATGAGATAAAAAATAATAATCAAGAAGTATTATATGATAGTACAGATATTGAATTTAATTCAATAGAAAAAAAATATATATCTAAAAGAGTAGATAATAAAAATGTTATAATTTTTGCAGAGTTAAAAAATGATGAAATTTTAGAAAAATATAAAAACTTAAAT
>CANEMG010000246.1 GCA_947428535.1 uncultured Clostridium sp.
TCAGGTAAGAAGAGTTCCTAAAAATCCTAATGCCACTGTTACACAAAGACCGGTTATGAAAAAAAGACCAGTAAATAACGCTAATATGCCAAGACCAGAGGGAAGTGCACAAATTAGAAGAAAACCAACAGAACTTAAAAATTTTGATTTAGATGAAGAATAACTCTTAAAAGTAATTGAGGAAAAGAGGTGTAATAATTAGATGTCACAAAATGTATTATTGTACGTAATTGGTGGACTAGGTGGAGTTTTTGTACTAATTGTACTTATATATGTAGCACTTAGTAAAAAAATGCAAACTAAAGAAACCAGATATGTAAGACAACTTGTTGAAGGTACACGAAATACTGCTTTAAGTATGGATGTTTTCTTTCAAAAATTTTATATTACATGTACCAAAAATCCAATATTAAGAAGATATGCATTAAAACTAAGAAGAAGACTTGAAATAATAAATCTTGAAGATGAGTATTTAACTAGAAAACAAGTAGCTCAAATTTTATTTAAAGCTGTTTTAATTGTTATACCATTAACTATTGTTATTATTTATATGACACATAATAATTATTTAGTAATGTCTTCAATACTTTTGTTTGAACTGTTTTTTATTGAAACACTTCTAGAAGGTATGGTTGATGGAATTGATAATAAATTATTAAAAGAGCAATTAGATTTTTTTGCAGAAATAAGACATGCTTATCATGAGTTTAATATGGTTGAAGAAGCAATATATGATATAGCACAAGATGATGAAAAGGAAGTATCAAGACAAGCAGAAAAAATTTATGAAGTTTTAATTTCAGATGATCCTGAAACAGAACTTGAAAAATATTATGATATCGCACCAAATAGTTTTTTAAAGGAGTTTGCTGGAGTATCTTACTTAACAAAAGAATTTGGCGATAGAAAAGATAAAGATGGAGCATCTTTGTACTTAAAAAACTTAAATAATATAACACAAGAAATGCAAATAGAAATTTTAAAAAGAGATAAATTAGATTATGTATTTCAAAGTTTATCTATGATTGCAGCATTACCAATATTATTCTTAGATACAATAAAAAATTGGTCAATAGGACAATTTTCTTTCACAAGACAATTTTACAATGGTACTGGTGGATTTATGATGCAAATTGCATTAATAATTCTAACATTCTTATGTTATGTACTTACAAGAAAATTAAAAGATAATGGTAGTGTAAATACAGCTAAAAACATGGATAATCCATGGCAAGCTAAAATTTATAAAAATAAGCTTGGTAAAAAAATAGTAGATTATTTTATTCCAAAACAAGGAACAAAAGAATATAGAAAAAATGTACAATTATTAAAAGACTCTGCTTCAAAATTAAAAATGGAGTGGTTATACATAAATAGAATGACTGCAGCTATAGCTGGATTTGTAGGTTCAATTATAATACTTGCTTCAGCACATCAAATGGCAATAAATTTCCAATTTACAGAACCAACATCAGATTATGATTTGTTAGGTTCTATGTCTGAATCTCAGGAGAGAAAGGCTATGGAAATAACAGAAAAAGATAATGTATTTTTACGTAAATATCAGTATGATTATGATGTTACAAAAGAGGAATTAGGAAGAGAAGTTGCAAAATCAGATGAATATGGAAGTAGTAGTGAGGATGATTTAGTAATTATTACAGATAGAATTTGGGAAAAATTGCAAATAGTTCAATCTCAGTATGTAAAATGGTTTGAAGTATTGATATCATTACTTATAATGGTATTAGCATATCAAATTCCAATTTGGCTTTTAATTTTCCAAAAAATAATGAGACAGATGGATATGGAAAATGAAGTAATGCAATTCCAAACTATTATATTAATGCTCATGAAAATTGAAAGAGTTAATGTTGAAATGATTCTTGAATGGTTAGAAAGATATTCTAATATATTTAGGGAACCAATAAGTAAATGTGTTAATAACTATGAAAGTGGTCCTTGGGAAGCATTAGAAGAATTAAAAAATGATATATCATTTCAACAATTAATTAGAATTGTTGAAAGCTTACAAGCTGCCGTTGAGAAAATACCAATAAGAGAAGCTTTTGATGAATTAGATACAGAAAGAGCATATCATCAAGAAAAAAGAAAAGAATCAAATGAAAGAACTATCTCAAGAAAATCTATGATAGGAAAAGTTATAGGATTTGCACCAATGGTATCATTATTTGTTGGATATTTAATTGTACCACTATGTGTAATTGGTATGACAAGTATGACATCTGCATTTGCTAGCATGTCATCAATGATGTAGAAAGGTAAGAATATATGGAAAATACTGCAAAAGCTTTAGAAATAGTAGCTGGAGTTTTATTAGCTGTAATAATAATATCTTTAATTGTATACTTTTTTTCTACTATTAGTGAATGGCCTTCACAGGAAGATGAAATGCAATCAGCAGAACAGTTAGCACAGTTTAACTTAGAATATGAGGTTTATGAGAAAACTGCAATGTATGGTGTTGATGTAATTTCTTGTTTAAATAAGGCCAGAAGCAATAATCAAAAGTATGTAGAAGGAACAGCAGGATTTTTATCAGGAAATAGATATGGTAATGATTTTACCATTGATGTATATGTAA
>CANEMG010000247.1 GCA_947428535.1 uncultured Clostridium sp.
ACAAAATAAGAAAAAAACAAGATTTTTTGATGAAATTTAATGAAAATGTTATATGAGAAAGAAAAAATTTGAAATATATGTAAAAATACTATATAATGTAATGGTTAAAAAAATTAGGAGGTTTAAAAAATGCTTTTATCAAATGGTGTAACTTTAAGATTTGGAAAAAGAGTCCTTTTTGAAGATGTTACAATAAAATTCACAAAAGGAAATTGTTATGGATTAATTGGTGCTAATGGTGCTGGTAAATCTACTTTTTTAAAAATCTTATCAGGAGAAATAGAACCTAATAAAGGAGATGTTGTTTTAGATAAAGGTGAAAGATTATCTGTATTAAAACAAGACCATTACGCTTTTGAAGGATATACAGTTATAGATACTGTTATGATGGGAAATAGCGAACTTTATAAAATTATGAAGGAAAAAGATGCTATTTATAGTAAACCAGATTTTTCAGAAGAAGATGGAATGCGAGCTGCAAAATTAGAAGAAAGATTTGCAGAATTAGATGGGTGGAATGCAGAAGCCGATAGTGCTAAGCTTTTAAATGATCTAGGAATAGATGTAGATTTGCATTATAAATTTATGAGTGAAATAGAAGCTAAAGACAAGGTAAAAGTACTATTAGCTCAAGCATTATTTGGAAATCCAGATGTTCTTTTATTAGATGAGCCTACTAATGATTTAGATATAAAAACAATAAATTGGCTACAAGACTTTTTAATAGATTTTGAAAACACAGTAATTGTTGTATCACATGATAGATATTTTTTAAATAAAGTTTGTACACATATTGCTGATGTTGACTTTGGAAAAATTAAGGTTTATCCAGGAAACTATGATTTCTGGTATGAATCTAGTCAGCTGGCTTTAAAACAAATGAAAGAAGCTAATAAGAAAAAAGAAGAAAGAATAAAAGAATTACAAGACTTTATTGCTAGATTTAGTGCAAATGCTTCAAAATCAAAGCAAGCTACATCTAGAAAAAAATCTTTAGAAAAAATTGAATTAGAAGAAATAAAACCTTCAAATAGAAAATATCCTTATATAGATTTCAAACCAGATAGAGAGCAAGGAAAAGAAATTTTAGAAATAAAAAATATTTCAAAAACAATAAATGGAGAAAAGATATTAGATAATATTAGTTTTACTGTAAAAAGAGAAGACAAAATAGCATTATTATCAGATAATGAAATTGCTAAAACAGTGTTATTCCAAATTATAGCTGGAGAGATGGAACCTGATGAAGGAGAATTAGTATGGGGAACAACTATTAGTAAAGATTATTTCCCAAAAGATAGTAATTATATGTTTGAATCAGATGAAAGTATAACAGATTGGCTTCGTAAGTATTCAAAAGATCCTGATGAAACATATGTAAGAAGCTTTTTAGGAAGAATGCTTTTCTCTGGAGAAGAGGCTTTGAAAAAAGTAAATGTGCTTTCTGGAGGAGAAAAAGTAAGATGTGTGCTTTCAAAGCTTATGCTTTCAGGTGCAAACTTTTTAATTTTTGATGAACCAACAAACCATTTAGATATGGAATCAATTACAGCATTAAATGATGGAATGCAAAAATATAAAGGTGTTATGATGTTTACATCACACGATCACCAATTAACTCAAACAGTTGCAAATAAAATAGTTGATATTACAGATAATCAAGTAATTGTTAGAGAGTGTACTTATGATGAATATTTAGAAGAACAGAATAATTAATTGAGAGGTTATAAAGCACATGGAAAAAATATTTAAAAAAATTGCAGAGGAACTTGGAATAAGAGAAACTCAAGTTGAAAGTACAGTAAAACTTATAGATGAAGGTAATACAATTCCTTTTATAGCTCGTTATAGAAAAGAAGTTACAGGAAATTTAAGTGATGAAGTATTAAGAGAATTAGGCGAAAGACTTACTTATTTAAGAAATTTAGAAAATAGAAAAGAAGAAATAATAAGGCTTATTGATGAGCAAGGAAAACTTACAGATGAATTAACAATTAAAATTGCTTCTACAATGGTTTTATCAGAACTTGAAGATATATATAGACCATATAGGCCTAAAAAAAGGACAAGGGCGACAATTGCAAAAGAAAAAGGACTAGAACCACTAGCTAATATAATTTATTTACAAACAGAAAAAAGAGATTTATACGAAATTGCTTCAGAATATATTAATGAAGAAAAAGGCGTAAAAAATGAGGAAGAAGCAATACAAGGAGCTTTAGACATTATAGCTGAGAACATTGCAGATGATGCAGATTATAGAAAGAAAATAAAATCATTTTGTTTTAGAGAAGCTGTAATTACAAGTAAAGCAAGTAAAGAAGATGAAAAGTCTCCTTATGAAATGTATTATGATTTTAAAGAAGGAATTTTAAAAATACCAAGTCATAGAATATTAGCAATAAATAGAGGAGAGAAAGAGGAATTTTTAAAAGTAAAAATAGAAAAGCCAGATGATAAAATTTTAGATTACTTGAAAAAGCAAATAATAATAAATTATAAAAGTCAGTTTAATGAACCTTTAACAGAGACAATAGAAGATTCATATAAAAGATTAATAGAACCTTCTATTGAAAGAGAAATAAGAAAT
>CANEMG010000248.1 GCA_947428535.1 uncultured Clostridium sp.
TATTTTTTCTAATAAATTCTTTTAATTGTTCTCCTTCACATGAATATGCTTTTGTTGTCCTAATACTATCAGTACTTTCTTGTATATATTCAGACATTTGTGTAAACATTTCTTGTGATTTTTTGAAACTTCTTTCAACATATTTTTTTATTTTTACAATTAAATATCCTCCTATTATAATAGGAATCATTACTGCCAATGTTAAATACAAGTTAACATCTCTAATCATTTGAGATATTGCAATAATGATAGTAAATGCTAGTCTCATTCCATGAGATAATATTCTGTATACAGATGATCTTATTTCATTTACATCTTTTACAAAATACGACATAATCTCACCATTTTTTATATTTTGTATATCTTTTAATTTTAGTTTTAAAAAACGTTTAAATATATCTATTTTTAAGTCTCTTTCAAAACCTCTTGATATATTAGTTTCAAAGTATTTCCATATTACTCTTACAACAAGCAAAATAACACATATTCCAATTAAGTAATATGTGCTATTTAAAATATTTTGTTTATTCGCTTCTATATTATATAACATATCTACTATTTTACCTATTACCTTTGGTGGACATGTTAATAAATATATATATATTCCTATAAATATTGTTTGTAATAACATTCTATATTTGTATTTTTTTAATGTATTTATTAAAGTTTTTCTCATAACATTTCTTCCTATGTTTATTTATCTTTTTTATTTAAATCATCTACTACATTGTATAAACTATCTAAATTAAATCCTAATGTTTGTTTATTTTGCATTTGATTTTGTGTCATTTGTTGTTGTAAATTCATAAGTTCTATTTCATCTCTAAAACCTAAATCATCAAATTCAAATTTCATTTTTTACCTCCATAAAATTATTTACAATATTATATTACATTTTCCCATATATTACAAGTTTTGTTACATAAAAGAAATCCAATTATTACAAATTGGATTTCTTTTAAATATATATTCTTATTTTCTTCTTTTTCTTAAACTCCAAACTACTATTCCTATAATTATTATTACTACTGGAACTGCAAAAACAATTGCTGTAACTATTATATTTTGAGTGTTTGTTGGTTGATATGTTGAACTAGCCATATCTTTTCTTATTGTTAAAGTATTTCCTTTATCCCCTAAATATGCCATAGCATTTATAACAAAATCTTTATTGCTTCCTATAGCAGATAGTGGATATGATTCACTAAGTGGTGATGTGTAATCTGTTATAAAATTTCCTGTTGCTACAATTACTAATTTTGATTCTAATTTAGAATTATCCTCTGCCTTGTTTTCTTCACTTTGTTCTGAATTCTTATCTACATTTTTAGTAAGAATTGCTGCTATTTCAGAAGTTTCTGCTTTACCTGATGACTTTGCAGTATTTAAATCTGAAGATAAATCAGTTACGAATATTGCTTCTTCAGATGTGCTTAATAAATTCTCTTTATTTACTTTTAAATTTTCTAATTCTTCATCTGATTTATATTTTAATCTTGCAGAATACATAAGCCACATATAACTATCTGTACTGATGTCAGAAGTTATTTTATGAGAAGCTGATACTTGTGGCATGAAAACATATGGATATTGACTTATAGCTTGGTTGCTTGCCATTTCTATTGCATATCCATTTTCTATAGACACACCATATTCATCTAGTATAGATTGGATGTTTGGGAATGAAGCTCCTGATGACATTGTATCCATAGAGAAGTAAATTTTTCCACCCCTATTTATATAATCTTTTATTGATGTTACTTCTGATTCAAAAAAGTCTTTGTTTGGTGACATAATTGCTAAAAGATCACAGTCTTCTGGTATGTTTCCTTTTGATGCTATATTTAATGTTTCTACTTCAAAAGCTTCGTTTTTTAAATATCCGTTTAAAACACCTAATTCTGATGATGAAAACTCTTCATGCCCTTCTACAAAGTAAACTTTTGGCTTATTTTCTTCAGTTAATGCTAAAATTGAATTTGTCATAACTTGTTCTGTAGTATCTATTCTTTCATAAGTAGTATAATCATATGTTGTAAATTCACTTGAAGATACTATTTTCTCTGTATCACCAGATTTTAAAATTACAGAATAATATCCTTCAGATAACTCATATTTTTTTACCATATCATAATTTGATTCTTCTGTAAGAATTTCATAAGTAATTTTGTCATTAACTTTATTATATTGTTTTAACAAATCTATAAAACTGTCTTGCTCACTAAATCCGTAAGAATACAATTTAATTTCTTGGTCTATTTTACTAATTGCATCTTTTGATGCATCACTTAATGTATATATTTTATTTTCAGTAACATCTATTTTAGGTAAATCTATTTGATTTATACCTAAGTTTAACGCAATATATGCTGCTATAAGTATGGCTACTATTAAAAATGTTTTTGTTCCATTTACTAACCATTTTTTTCTTAGATTTAATGAAACTTTTTCACTAAATTTTACTTTATTTTCATCTTTTTCTTTCATTTTTAATTCTTCCCTCCTTCTATTTTACGCTTTTTCTTCTTTGCAAAGTTATTATTGTAAGTAATATAATCAATACTGCAAAAGATATA
>CANEMG010000249.1 GCA_947428535.1 uncultured Clostridium sp.
ACTATATGAGCGAAGCTTTTATTTAGTAGGAAAGTGCTTTGCATTTCCTACTAAATAAAAAAAAGGCAACTTTTACAAGTTGCCCCCATTTTTTTATATTACATCATTTCTTTATTTACTTTTTCAAATTTTATATAAAATACAATTGCTAAGATAATAGCTGCTCCTACAAAATAAACTAATGTATCTTCTATACCTGTATATGGCATATTTTCATCTGTTGAGTTGTCTTGATTTAAATATCCTGCTACAGTATTTGTATTATTTGCTACATTTTTTTCTGCATTGTTGATATTAGGAGATACTACTGTATTATTTGTAGGTCTAATAATAAGATTATCTACTGTATTTGATTCATTTGTAATATTTGCTGTACTTTGTCCTTCTCCACCTACTGTGATTGAAGTTGAAATATCAGATGCTGTAATATCATTTTCACTATTAGAAGCCATAATTCCTACAAATTCTACTTTTCCAACTGTACCTGCTGCTACATCTGGTTTTGTTTTAAGAGTTAATTGAAATACTCTCTCTTCTGATTTTACAAATAGTTCTTTTAATAATGTAACTTTTTTATTATCTGCATTATAAGTAGGAAGCCATCCATTTTGTCCATCTATACTACTTTCATTTATAGGTTCAAACACATCTTCATCATAATTTAAAGTACCTGATAATGAGTTTATTCCATTTGTACCTACATCTAAATTAGCTATTTTTACCATTATTGTAAATTCTGTAGCTACACCTACATTTGAACTACTTGGTGTCATTGACACTGTAAAGCCAAATGCATTAACAATAGTAGAATACATTGTTACTAATAATAGTGCTATAATTGTAACTTTTAATAACTTCTTCTTCATATGAACACTCCTTTCCTTAAGTATAACTTTTTATATTATAAAAATCAAGTGATTTTATCTAATTTTTTATTACATTTTAATAACATTATCAGTCTATTGAATTATATAAAACTAGAAGTTGAGATAAATCTGTAAGTGTTATTTCACCATCAAAATTCATGTCTCCCGCTTTAAGAGCATTACCAACTAATTCAAATCCTTTAGTTTCATTGTAATGAAGTAATAATTTTGATAAATCTGTTAAAGTTAAATTTCCATCACAATTAGTATCCCCTCTTACAATTAAAATATATTCAGAATTATCAGATAATTTTAATTTCATTCCAGTTTTTATAATTTCTGTACTATTTGAAACTTCATTTCCATTTTGATCTAATATCATAGTATCTAAGCTTGTATCAATATTTTCTAGTATTTCTTTTTTTGAAGTATTATAACTAATATTTAATATATACTCATTTTCAATTTTATATGTTTTTGATGATATGATTTCTGAATTTCCTGGTTCCTCTGGTTTTTCTTCCGGTTTTTCATCTGGTTCTTCATTTGGTTCTTCATTTGGTTCTTCTGGAATTGATGATAAAGTTGTAAATCCTTTTATACAAACATCTGATTTAGTCATATCTACACCTTTTACATCTAATGAAGAAAGATTTGTCCAATTTTTTCCATCTAATGATATATAACTTTGATTTTCTGAATCTACTTCACTATATGCTGTATTTGCAACATTAGCTTCTATTTCAAAGTTGAATTTTTCACCTTCCACTGCTGTTTGCTTTATTACTATTGCGAATGTATCACCTTTTAAATATGTTGGATTTATACTAATTCTATGATATCCTGGTTCTAAAGTAGATGTTGTACTTCCAACTTTTATTAATTCACTCTCTTCAAAGTCATTTCCATTTGGATTAACATATATCTCTAAATTCACATAATCAGCTACACTGACACCAACACTGTTTAATATTTCATTATTTGAAGAATCTCTATCAAAAACATTTGCATAATATCCTGTGTTAGACCCTGATGATCCTAATTTTAAAATTCCTCCAAAGAAGTCATGTTGATATAAATTATCATAATCTTTATTTGATGTTGAAATTATTCCATATAACTCACTTTCTATCAAACAGTCTTCATATGATATATAAATATATCCAGAATCAAATACCTCTTCCCCATATGAATTCATTACTATATATGCTCCATCTGTAGAAGGTCTTTTTCCTTCTCTAAAATTATCTTTTGAATAATTATCATCCCATCCAACTATTGTTATAGCATGATCTCTTACTGTAGAAGTATTATTACAGTTATATGATGATGAATTAAATATTGAAGTCCCATTGTAGAACTCTCCTTTTGACCCTGCTGTAAATCCTGATATTGCCCCATTTTTTATTAAATGCTCTTTTATTATTTTTCTAATATTTAAAACTTCTTCATATGATAAAACATTTCCATTTCCATCTTTATATGTAACTGATGTTGTATTTCCATTATTATCCTTTTTATAAGTTTTACTTATAGTTGGTAATATTGCATAATCTGTCGCTATCATATTAACTTCTTTATTTTCTATGCTTTCTATAGAAATTTTATCTGTATTATTTTCAAATGGCATTTCATCTTCTAATATTGCTCCTTGTCCATTAGTTAAATAAGCTAATCCCATTATAGGTAATCCACCATCACCAACTTC
>CANEMG010000250.1 GCA_947428535.1 uncultured Clostridium sp.
CTTAGTAAAACCAATTTTTATAATATTATTATACCATGTATAATAATTATTATTTGTTCAGAAATTATAAGACAAATTTTTATTCTAAAACAAAATAAAAAAAGCACAATAATTGTAACAGTTGCATTAGTATTAATAGAAATAACAATATATCTTAATATGTATAGTATAGATAATTTAGAAAGTATGTTAGGATTGATTGGATATGTAGGATTTTCAGGAATAAGCACAAATATATTATGCAATTATATTGTAAAAAGATATGGAATAATTCCTAATATAATATATCGAATAATTACTACAATATATATTTATGTTTTTGGATTATTACCAGATATATATTTGTTTTTTCAATCAGTATATAAAATAATGTATCCATATATTATTTATATAATTATTGATAATTTTTTTGAAAAAAGAACATTTAAAAGAGTATCGAAGAATGAGAGAATTAGTCTAATTTCACTTTTAGTAAGTATAATTATAGTGATTTCAATTGTAATGCTAATTTCTTGTAAATTTAAATATGGAATATTAGTAGTTGGAAGTTCATCTATGACAGGAATGATTGATAAGGGAGATGCTGTAGTATTTGAGAAATATGATAAACAGCAATTAAAAAAGAATCAAATAATAGTATTTATTAAAGATAATATAAAAACAATACATAGTATTGAAAATATAGAAGTAAAAAATGATGAGAGAATTTATTATACTAAAGGAGTTCATAATCAACAAAGAGATGATGGATATAGAACAGATAAAGACATTATAGGAGTTGTAAAATTTAAAATTGTTAATATAGGCTGGCCAACAATATGGCTTAATAATTCGTTTAATAAATAATTTTTAAATAGTGGGGTATAAGAATGGAAAATGTAATAGAAGAGTTAAAAGAAAATAGAAAGAGTATGATATATGTTGGAATTTCTGTTTTAATATTAATATTAATTTTCTCAGCTTTTTTTATAAATATTGGAGTAAAAAAGGAAGATAAAAATTATATACAATACAGTGATAAAAAGAATCTTGAATACAAAGTAATTTTAAAGGACAATGAATATTATAAAGAAAACTATATAGAAGCAGGAAATCAATATATAGCTAATTTAATTAATTATATAAATGCAAATTTTAAATATGATTTTAATTTGCAAGATACATATGATTATAAATATAAAATTATAGGTACTGTTGAGGTAGCTGATGAAAAGACAGATAAAAAAATTTATTCATTTTCAGAAAATTTATTAGATGAAAAAAATGGACAAGGTGATGGAAATTTAAATATAGATGAAAGTATAAGCATAGATTTTAACAAATACAACAATTTAATTAAACAATTTGTAACATCATATGATTTAAAGAATGCTAACTGTAAATTAATTGTGAATTTAAATTTAGGAATAAAAAGCCCTACACAAAAATTTTCAGAACAAAATTTGAATGTTATGAGTTTAGATATTCCGTTAACAACTAATACTATAAAAATCGATACAAATTATGATTTAGCAGAAAATGATAATCTTATAGAAATAAACAAAGAGAATAAAAGTAATAAAGTATTTTTAATTATGGGAATATCATTATTAATTGCAGATACTATTTTATTAATTTTATTTATAATATACATAAAGAAATCTGAGACAGAGAAAGATAGATATAATAATGAATTAAAAAAGATTATTAATAATTATGATAGTTATATTTCAAGATTAGAAGATGATTTTGATATGAAAGGTTATCAAGTATTAAGAGTTAAAAATTTTTCAGACTTGTTGGAAATAAGAGATACTAGGCAATTGCCAATTATTATGTTAGAAAATAAAGAACAGTTACTAACATATTTTGCTATACCAACACCTAATAATATATTATACTTTTATTTCATTAGTGTAAATCAATATATGTTATCATCAGGAAAAAATACTTCTAATAAAAAGAAAGTGAGGAAAGATGAAGAACAAAAAGTATAAAAATAATAAACTAAAATTAAATTTTATAATTTTAGGAACTATAATTTTAACTACTTTTTTTCTAGCAACAGGATATGCTACATTAGAATCTGTAACTTTGGATGTTGATGGTGAAGTTACAGCTGTACCTCAAAGTGAAATTTTTATTTCTGATATTACATATAATTCAAATGTAGGTACAAATCCTGAAAACTCTAATATTAATCAATATTACCAGACATTAATGCAAAGTACAATTGTTTTAGGTAATGATAATAATTCTTCTATTACTTATACAGTCACTTTATATAATAATGGAGATGGACCGTATACTTTTAAAGAAGTAGAATATATGCAAGAATTGTACGATAATCCCAATATAGTTTTTGAATTAGATGGGTTAAAGAAGTGGGATGTAGTATTAAGCAAAGAATCTGTTACTTGTACAATTACATTTCATTATTTAAACAATGTTCCAGTAGATAATAACATTTTAAATTCCTATCTAAATTTTAGATTTATGAAAGGTACAGTAGATGATACTAATATAATAACTTCTAACCAAAAAGAAATTATTTATAATGCTGATTTATAAAATGATATACAGTTTGAAGT
>CANEMG010000251.1 GCA_947428535.1 uncultured Clostridium sp.
AAATATGGATTACTTTAATATATTGAAAAAAAGTTTAATAGGAATAGGGTTAATATTTATATTTTATATTTGTTGTAAATTAACAATATTTTATATCCCATTTTTGATAGCATATCTAATATCTATAATAATAGAACCTGCAATAAAATGGATATATAAGAAGACAAGCTTTAGCAGAAAAGTAAGCAGTATTATTGTTTTAGTAGCTATTTTTAGTATTTTAACTGCAATTATTATTTTTGGTGGAATAAAACTTATATCTGAAACAACAAATTTATTATCTGGAATAAATGCTTATGTGGAAATAGGCATGAATTTTATAAATGAAAAAACAGCAAAAATAAATTTTGAACAACTTAATTTATCAAAAGAAGTAGTATCTATATTTGAAAATTCTACTAATGATTTTCTAAATACGATAATAACACAAACAAAAAATCTTCTTGTAAAAATACTAGACTATATAACTTCAATTCCAAATATGTTTATAAAAATAATAATTACCATATTAGCTACTTATTTTATAACATCAGATAAATTTTATATACTGGATAGAATGGAACATCACTTATCAAAGAAAATGGTAGGAAAAATATTAACACATGCAAGGGAAATTACTTCTTCTTTAGGGGGATACTTAAAAGCTGAAATTACATTAAGCATAATTACTTTTGTAATAGTATTAACTGGGCTAAATATTTTTTATTTATTCGGAATGGAAATAAAATATCCAATATTAATGGCATTACTTATTGGTTTTATTGATGCTCTTCCTATATTAGGAGCAGGAAGTGTAATGATTCCATGGATTCTTATACTTTTTATTCAAAATAATAATTCACTCGCATTTTCTATTTTAGGATTATATGTATTTATTATAGTTGCAAAACAACTATTAGAACCAAAACTTGTAAGTAATAATATAGGAATCCATCCAATTTTTACATTACTTGCTATGTATACAAGCTTTAAAATAATAGGAGTAATAGGATTGCTTGTAGGACCTATTATCCTTATTATTTTAAAAAATATATTTGCAGAAATATTAGAAAAAGGAATAGTAAATTCAATAGTAGATAACTAATATATAACTGCTGTTGGAACATACTCATCATCTGGTGGAAATACATTTGCATTTTCAGGCTTATTGCAAGTTTCAATATCTGTTATTTTTAAAATAGGCATTTCAGAGCTGTTGTAATATCCTTTAGTTATTTCTCCAGTCACATTTACCCAAGAATACATTTCAAAATCTTTAGCTTTTTCTGAAGAACATAAAAAACCTACTATTAAAGTTTGTTTGTTTCCTATATCCATATCTCTTGCAAGAACAAATTGATCTGCAGAAAATCCTGATATTCTATAAATATAACCAGAAAAAGATATTTTTTGACCAACATACGTATCAAGATCATCGTGTACTTCTTTTAATACATTGGTGTAATTTTCAGAAGTCAGCTGAGCTACTTCTGAAGATGGAATAGAGTCATTTATAAAATTATTATCTTTTGATTCAAATGAAGCCAGTACTCTATATAAGGCTACAAAACCTATACCTATACAGATTATTAACATTATAGCTAAAGCAGTTTTAAATATAGATTTTTTATTTAATTTTACATTATAAATTAGCATAGTAGAAATCTCCTTTTTAGTTTTTCTAAATTCTATGCAATATTATTTTAAATATTCGAAAAAAGAACTCATATCCGTAAATGTCTGATACGAGTTCTTTTTTACCCAGTTCTCAAGTAGAATAGGGATTTTGCAATATTCAGTTTTAATTTTTCAACTTATCTACTGTAATTTTACAAGCTGTAGGACTTATATCGCAGAAAATTCCTTTACGATTAAGTTTTTTCGTAACCACTGCAGTTGTTCCGCCACCTAAAAAGAAATCGGCAACAACTTCACCAGGATTGCTACAAGTTTTGATGATACGATCTAAAACAGCTTCTGGCTTAGGTGTATCATATGCCTCTGCTGTATCGATCCTTGAGTAATCATCCAGCATATCTGGTTCATCCCAAAGATTTCCGATTGATTTCACTCTTGTAACACGATATGGCAAGCCTTCAATAATCTGAATTTCATTTCGCTCTGCCATATTATGAAATTGTTTTTTGGTAACAAGCCAGTGCTTATTTTTTAATTTAAGATCTATTACACTCTTTTTGTATATTAAGGAATAACTCCTAGCTTCAAGATATCCATTTTCGTACAATGGAACGAATTTAATATTACCTTGATTAAGCTCATTAAATACAAAATTAGCCGGATTTTTTACATAGTAGAGTATAACATCTACTTGTGAATCAAAATTTTTAAAAAATCCTCTCTCTTTGCTGTGTTTCCTATAAATTCTGTTACGGAAACAATTCGATCCAAAAATTTCATCCATCAGAATCCTGATGTATGAGTCTAACCTCCAATTGCAGTGTATAAAAATGCTACCATTTGAAGTTAGAACACGCTTCATTTCCTCAAAACGCGGGCGGTACCATTCGATTGCCTGAACAGGTGAGCCTAAATTGTCATTATAATAATCAAAATCTTTACCGGTATTA
>CANEMG010000252.1 GCA_947428535.1 uncultured Clostridium sp.
GATAAACCAAGTAAAATATATACCTTTATATCAGTTGGAAACTTCATATCAAAAAAAGGAGATAATAATAAAATTGTTACTGCACCTGTAAACTCCAACAAAACAGTTAAAGCTCCCTCTTTAGTTAATGATTTTGTTGATATTTTATAAAATTGATTAAATATTACATGTATAATTAAATAAATTATTACCCATATTAACCAACTCATTTTATCCTACCTTCCTATTCTTCATATCCTTTAGCTATTAACGATTCCTCAATATAACTTACTCTTCTTATAACAGATATGCAAAATTTATATAATATATTTTTAGTGTTTTTTATATTAAATTTCATGTTTTTAGCAGTAGCAGATTCTCTCATTTCCAATAATTCTTTTTTTAGTATAGGAAGCATTGATAATGAAATACTAACCATTAATTTTATTTCATTTGGATTTGCTTTAAATATTTTAAGTGGCGTACATAATAATTTTATAGTATCTGCCATTTTAGTAATACTTGTTGTAGCCCAATATATAATTGTAACATTAGATACCATACATAATTTTATTCCTATCCATATTGCATTTTGAACATTATCTAACCAACAATTAATAATAAATGTAAATAATATAAACGGGAAAATCTTAATCATTCTATTTAATACAATTTTAATTTTAGTTTTTGATATAATCATTAAAAGTATATTTATTCCTAAAAATATTAGAATATAATAATTATTGGGAAGGAAAAATATACAAGTACTATATGCTATAAAAAGTATGAATTCAATTGCCTTTTTCATTTATAATTCCTTTCACTAATTCATCTACCGAAAATTCATTTAAATCTATATTTATACCTTGTTTTTTTAATTCTGATATAATTTTAAGAATTGTTGGTTCTTTTATTTCAAACTCATTTAATAAATGATATTTATCTACTAAATCATTTTTTTGAATTTCGCATTCAACTTTTCCATTATTTAATATAAGAACTCTATCTGCTAATAAAATTTCATCTGCAACATTTGTTATACAAATAATGGTATATCCTTGCTCTTTTAAATTTTTAATTATATCATATATCTTATCTTTTCCAGTACTATCAATCATTGTGGTAGGTTCATCTAAAATTATATATTTGGAATTTTTAGCTAGAACTTCTGCTATCATTATTCTTTGCTTTTCTCCTAAAGATAAAGTATATAAGTCTTGCATCTTTTTATCTAACATTCCTACCTGATTTAAAGCATTATCAATTCTATTTTCAATTTCATTTTCATCTAATTTTTTTAAAGCAAATGAAAGTTCATCATAAATATTATTGAATATAATTTGATTTTCTGGATTTTGAAAGACAATTCCAACTTTATCTCTTATTAAATCACGATTCTTTTTTTTAGATATATCTAAGTCATCTATTTTAATAGTACCTTTTTTTACTTTTATAATTCCAGAAATAAGCTTTCCTATAGTAGATTTTCCTGATGCATTTTTTCCAACTATAGCAATTACTTCTCCTGTATCTACTTCAAAATTTAAATTATCTAATACTAAATTTTCACTATTTTTATATTTAAAAGATACATTTTCTACTTTAATCATTGTTACTCCTTATATATGTATCAAAAGGTTTTCTAATCATTTTTTCAATAAACATAAACACAATTATATGTATTGGTATCATAATAATTTGTTTTGGTACTCTTGTAAGGAATAAAACTTGAAAAGCTTTTCCAGTAGTTATGCTTGTCCATAAAGTATTTAATCCCATATTTACTATAACAGCAATTAGTGTTACTGCAATAGTTACTCTTAAGAAAAATTTCTTTTCTGATATACTATTAGATTCTTTTTTATAAAGCAATAACCCATAGATTAATCCAGCTATTGCTGTACTTATTGTATATCCTATAAAATATGGTCCTGTTGGGAATAATGTTGCCCCTATTAAGTCTCCTAACACATTTAAAAGCACTGTCCATTTTGGTCCTAACCAAGTAGCACAAAGCATTGTTGGAACAAATGCAAAACTTACTTTTGTAATTGGTGTTCTAATTGATAAAAACCTTGATAAAATAATATTCATTGTTAATAATATTGCTGTTAATATAATTTTTTTATTTCTACTCATAAAAAACCTCTCTTTCTCCATATAAGCCTTTTTTCTGATAATTATTTTAACATACTTTTTTTAGCTTGAATACTCTTTTTTATAAAAATTACTATTTTTGTGTTATCGTTCACAATTTATTTTTATAATTAATGAACTATAATCTGGAAATTAGTTATATTAAATTAATATAACTGGAGATTCTTCCTTGAAAGTAATTTGAAGTAGAAGCTCTTGTATAAAACTAGTTAGGAAATCTCAATTTTATCATTGAGGGCACTAACTAATTTTATATTAGAGCTTCTATGAAAATTACTTGAACTAAGAATTGGAATGTTATTAATTAATATAACTAATTTTATATTTTTTATATATTATAAAAATAAATTTTGAACTATAATATTTGTATGTTATAATATTTAATTAATTATTAAAGAATGAGATTTTATTGTTTATGAAAGAATT
>CANEMG010000253.1 GCA_947428535.1 uncultured Clostridium sp.
TTGAGGTCCTCTTGTATTATATGGACTTACTGTGTTTATTTCTTTAGTAGTTAAATCTCTTTCTCCCATATCTATTTTGAAGGCATAATAAGTTGTAACATCACTTCCTAAACTCATTTTCTTTCCTAATCTATTATAAAAAACACCTATTATTTCTTCTCTATCTTCTAACGACTTTCCTTCAAGCTCTGCAAGAGATGCCATAGTTAAAATTTGATGTACTGTTAAATTATTTTTTTGAATTTCATCTTTATAATTATTTAAAAATTTTTCTGTGTAATTTAATATTATATTAAAAATTGTTTCTACTGAAACTTCTTTGTTTTCAAAAATATATGTATCTGGTAATAAATATCCTTCTAATGGATAAAAAATTCTCTCATCTTTTATTTCATCTGTTATAAACCAATATCTTTCTATTAACGAATCTATATATTCTTCATTTTCTACTAAATCAAAAACTTGTTGCTCTGAATTAACTGTTTTTTCTGCTATTGCTTTTGCAACCCACCTCATATTTTTTCCTTCTATAAATGTAATCTTAACTTCATCATTAGCTATTTCTCCATTTAAAATATGATTTAAAACAGTTGGCATATTTTCACTATTATTTAAATCATATTTTCCTGCTTGAAGTGCTCCGATATTGTTTATTTTAGCATATATTTTCATTACAGAAGCATTTCTAATAACATTAGATTCTTTAAGTAAATCTGCTATTTTTGATACTCCCATACCTTCTTTTATTTCAATTCTAATAGTATCATTTTCTTCTACTGGTACAGAACTCACTGGCTTTAAACTATTACTGTACCAAGCAAACCCACCTATTCCTAATGCTATTACTAATACTGATACTACTGCTATAATTATTATTACTATTTTTGACTTCATATTTTTATTTTTTCCTCATAAAATTATTTAGAGTTTATCTAAAAACTCTATGTTTAAAATTATATAATAAGTTTTTTAAAAAATCTACTTTTTTTGACAAAATTAATATTTTTATATGTTTTTTTCAAAAACAGTTTATTTTTAGGGAAATATGTATTATAATAGTATTGTTAAAATTTTATTATGTTCTTTAGAACAAATTTGTATTAAAAAGTCTTTTAATACAAATAAAGGAGGTACTTATGTGGAAAATATGGTTAGTACTATCTGGAATATTTTTAGTCATAGAAATTATTAATATGGGATTTTTAGTATTTTGGTTCTCGATTGGATCACTCATAGCAATGATAATTAGTTTTTTTATTGACAATGTAATTATTCAATCTACGATATTTTTAATATCATCTACTATTCTATTATTTGCCACAAAACCATTTGTAAATAAAGTTTTACCTAAAACTGCTTTTATAAAAACTAATTCTGCTTCTTTAGAAGGGAAAGTTGGAAAAGTAATTTACGACATAGATCCTATTGAAGGAAAAGGTCAAGTAAAAGTTAGTGGTGAAACTTGGTCAGCAAAATCTTATGATGATACATATATTTCTAAAGACACAGAAATAATCATTGAAAAAATAGAGGGTGTAAAACTTGTAGTAAAACCCTTATAAAAATTAGGAGGATAAATTATGGGAGGATTTTTATTAGTTCTTTTTATCATCGTTTGTATAGTCGCATATAAAACAATTAAAATTGTTAAACAATCAGAGGTTTATATTATTGAAAGATTAGGTAGATTTCATAAAGTTGCAGATGCTGGTCTTACAATAATTATTCCATTTTTAGATCAAGTTCGTTCAGTAGTAAGCTTAAAACAACAAACTATGGATATTCCACCACAAGGAGTTATCACATCAGACAATGTTACAATTACTATTGATACAGTTGTATTCTATAAAATCACAGATCCAGCAAAAGCTGTTTATGAAATTCAAAGTTTAAAAAAAGGTATAGAATATTTAGCAATAACAACAATTCGTGATATTGTTGGTAAAATGGAATTAGATGAAACATTTAGTTCAAGAGATCAAATAAATGATAAATTAAGAGTTATATTAGATGAAGCAACAGATGCTTGGGGATGTAAAATAGACAGAGTTGAAATTAAAGATATTACTCCACCAGCTGATATAAGAGATGCAATGGAAAAACAAATGAATGCAGAAAGAAATAAAAGAGCTTTAATTCTTGAAGCTGAAGGAGAAAGACAATCTGCAATTACTCTTGCTGAAGGTAGAAAAGAAGCTGCTATATTAGATGCTGAAGCTGATAGAGAATCTAGAATTAGAAGAGCTACTGGTGAAGCTGAAGCTATAAAACAAGTTGCTGATGCTAAAGCACAAGAAATTCAAAAAGTTTATGAAGCTATAAAAAATGCTAATCCAAATGAAAAATTAGTTCAATTAAAATCATTAGAAGCACTTCAAGAAGTTGCTAAAGGAGAAGCAAATAAAATATTCATTCCTTTTGAAGCAACTAAAGCATTAAGTAGTTTAGGTGCAGTAGCAGATGTCGTTAAACCAACTAAAAAAGTAAGTCCTAAAGAATAAAATTTATATAATAAAAAAAACACTGGTTATCCAGTGTTTTTTTATCTTTACAA
>CANEMG010000254.1 GCA_947428535.1 uncultured Clostridium sp.
CGAAGAAGAAGCAATTAAATTTTATAAATTACTAAAAGCAATGTTCATATTACAAACAGAATTAGCATCATACTTTACATTTAGAACAAATATATCTAAAAATGGTGAAATTGAATTCTATTTGGAAGATGAAAAAATAGAATATGTAGATATAGCCCAGTGGTTAAAAGAACAATATCACAATGGAGAAGAAAGACAAAAACAAACAGAAGATTTAATAGAGACAAGCAAAGAAAAACTAAATCAATTAAAAATAGAAATTGCAGCACAAGAATATGAGTATCTAGCAAAAGAAAAGCAAATATCAACATTTTTAGAATGTAAAAAAACATTTTTCGGCAGATTTAAATATTACTTTAAATATAGTGGCAAAAAGAATAAAAACAAAAAAGAACAAGAACACTTGGAAGAAGTGGAAGAAATTGACGAAACAGGAATTAATGCACAAAATGAAGAAGAGTTAAATGTACCAACTAAAAGAAGAAAAAAATCAAAATATACAATTGAAGAACTAATAGAATTATATAAAAGTATAGAAGCAAAAGAACACGAACTAAAAAACTTAGTTATGGACATCAATAGCCTAAAATTGAAACATAAAAATATGCAAAAGAAAATCGAAAATGCAGCAGCTTTTATACAAGAAATAGACAACCACAAAAAAAGTATATTTGAATTCTGGAAATATAGCAACAAAGACGAAATAGCATCATTGCCAGAAGGAGAGGCAGAAGAATTAAACATAACAAAAAAAATAACAAAAACATTTGACTATGAAGAAGACCTAGAAAAATTCGGTAGAAATATGGACGAACTACAAAGGAAAGTCCTAAATAAAGATGAAACAGACAGTGTATTTATAACATCAACAAATGTCATAGACTTACTAAATAAAATTAAAATAAATGAATTTTTACCAAAAGACATAGAAAACAAACTAAAAGAGCTGAAAAAAGAAGCTGTTCAAGAAAAAACTTTAACAGACGAAGAATTCGACATATTTGGCGGAACATTCCAAGACAGCACAAAAATATCAAAAATAAAAAATAAAAAACACAGAGAATTACCAAAAGACAGATTTAACATACTAGAAATAAACAAAAACACAAAACAACTAGGCTTTAAAATGACACTAGAAAAAATAATATCTAGCATAAAAGAAGCAGTAAGAAAGGTAAACACAACAGAAGAAATACCTGTATATAAAGCAGTTTTAGACGACAAACTGGACGATAGACAAATAAACGTATTCAACATAAACCCAGAAGAAGAAATGCAAGAAGCAGTAAAAAAGAAAAGTAAAAAAATAAACTTTTACAAAATAAACTTACCACAAGGCTCAAACGCAGTCAGCTTTACAAATTGCATTTTCTATGACAACCAGAACAAAACATTGCCAGTTGGCCAAGACATTTCTACAAAGATTTTAGTAGACACTTCAAAACTAAATTTAAGCTTAAATAGTAAATCCACTTTTAGAATACTTGACTTTGAAGATGAAAACGACGATTTTTCTGACATAAGTGTTAAAACTGTTAATGTATTTGAGTTTGATGCTTAAATTTTTTTGAAAAAGTTATGGACTTTTTTATTAATGTGTGCTAATATGTATTGGTACACATCATATTTGCCGGTGTGGCGGAATTGGTAGACGCACACGACTCAAAATCGTGCGGGAAACCATGTGGGTTCGAGTCCCACCACCGGTACCAAAAAGCAATTAGTCAAAAATGACATGATTGCTTTTTTTATGTTATAGGAAAGTTCTCCTTTCCTATAACATAAAATGCTACAATCGCTATTGCCTTCGAGATTTTCTCATTACATTCGAAAACTCGAATCGGCGAGAAGAAAAGGTGGCAAAGCCACTTTTCTTGTATTAAAGTTTTTTGTTTGGATTTAGGGTGTTTTTTAGGTCTGTCCCCAAAAACACCCAACAATTTCTAACTTTTTTTTACGACAAACTATTGCAAAAAAACAACTTTATTGATATGATTAGATAGAATAGAAATAGTATGTAAAATATTTTATAAAAGGAAAAGTAAGGAGTACGAAAATGATAGAATTTAGAAATGTAGCAAAGACATATGATACAGGAACAAAAGCTGTAAAAAATGCTAATTTTGTTATAAATAAAGGGGAATTTGCATTCTTAGTAGGTTCATCAGGAAGTGGAAAATCTACATTAATAAAACTAATATTAAAAGAAGAAGAACCAACATCAGGGCACATCATAATAAACGGAAAAGACACAACATTCTTAAAGCAAAATAGAGTACCATATTTAAGAAGAAGCATGGGAGTGGTTTTCCAAGATTTCAGATTATTACCAGATAAAACTGTATATGACAACGTAGCATATGCAATGTACATAGTAAGAGCAACTCCAAGGCATATAAGAAGACAAGTACCAATGGTACTATCACTAGTAGGATTAAGCGGAAAAGCGAAAATGTATCCAAATGAATTGTCTGGTGGGGAGCAACAAAGAGTAGCATTAGCAAGAGCTTTAGTAAATAATCCATCAATGTTAATAGCAAATGAACC
>CANEMG010000255.1 GCA_947428535.1 uncultured Clostridium sp.
AATTTGTTAAATTCCTGCGAAACAGGTTCTGTAGAGGCAATAAAAAGAGTAGATCATAGTAATCAAAACAGATGCAGGCCATATAACAAAATGACTTTTTTAAACGACAGAGTCATTAAAGAAGGTCTGACGGAGGAAGGTAAAGAATTAATTAGAAGAGAAGTCTTATGGTATATGACAGTTTCAAAGTATCAATTTAAGGGGATACCGTATATATATTCATATGATCCATTAGAAATGAGCAGAGTCGACGGTGATAATATTTTTCGTGGTGAGTTTACAGATGAGCAGAAAAGACAGATTATTGATCAATTGGTTGAAAATCTGAATATTCTTCATCAATTGGAGAAAGGGCCAGTTGATGCTTTTGATATGCAGGAGGATTATTATACAAAAACTCTAAAACGCGTAAGAACAATACGAAATGTTATTCCTTTTAATAATCAGCCATATATAAAAATAAATGGAGTAGATTGCAAAAATATCTTCTTTCATGAAAATGCTTTTCAAAAGATGGTAGATGTTCTGATCTGTGGAAGTACAGAGTTTGGAATTATACATGGGGATGGTACTTTAACGAACACACTGATTGATAATTCAGGAAACATTTATTTTATAGATGCAAGAGGATACTTTGGAAAGACGCCTTTGATTGGTGATGTATATTATGACTGGGCAAAATTATATTATTCTATAGAAGGTGCTTTTGATCAGTTTAATGTGAAGAACTTTGAGCTGCATGTCTCTGAAGATGAAATCGAATATTGTATTAAATCCAGTGGATGGGAAAAGTTTACCCAATATTTCTTTCAAAAAATACCTGATTGTAATGTATTCAGAATAAAAATGATTCATGTAATTATCTGGCTATCATTGGCCAGTCATTGTTGGGAGGACTATGATTCTATGTGCCTCGCATTTTATAACGGAATTTATTTGTGGAATGAATTAATGCAGGAGAGAAAATGAATATTCTGACATTATCAGCTTTACGTAAAACATGGATTTTTGATTTTGATGGTACACTTGTGGTACATAATGGTTACAAGACAGGTGAAGACCAACTCCTTCCGGGAGTTAAAGAGTTTTTGGATAAGATTCCCGAAGAAGATTTTGTATTGGTATTAACAGGACGTGAGCTGGAAGCAAAAGAAAAAACTTTAAAGTTTATATCTCAGAATCAGATCAGATGTGATCATATATTATTCGAAATACCATTAGGGGAAAGAATATTATTTAATGACACAAAGCCTTCGGGATTGGAAATGAGTTATGCAGTTAATCTGAAAAGAAATGCCGGACTTGAAAACGTTATGATTAATATTGATGAGGAGTTATAGTAACTGATGATATTAAAATACTTTATTCAGGCGTATGAGGGTAAACTAATTTGGACCTTGCTGAAAAAGAAGTATGGTAGTGGTTTATATCCATCAAGATATTTAATTTTTCCTGATAAAGATATCGAATATAATTTCTGGGGTTTATATTATCTGACAGACTTTATACTGAAAAATAAGTTTGACAATATAACCATTCTGACAATTGATGATGACATAGTGCGGGTGGCAAATAATTATAAATTCATAAATATAATCGGTATAAAGGTTACTGAAAAGAAGATGGATTGCCTGATTCGGTATGCTGCTTTGGTTAGCAGGATGGATGAATGGACTATTGTTTCTGTGAAAAAACCGTTCGATACGGGAGCAGAAAGATTATTGGGAAAAAAAGGAGTCGGTAAAGGTGATATTGTCTGGTATGATATATTTCGAATGTCCTGCATACCGGGGGGATTTGATTTAAAAAAAGTAAATGAAATTGATGGATTGGACAGGATCTGGAGCAGACTACAAAAAGTGAGATAAACATGATATTTAGGAAGAGAATCCCTGTTTTTCTGAACACATTAAGAATAATAAAAGGATATTTTTTCTGTAAAATAATTTCTATCGCAAAGGGGAACAGATCGCCTGTATTTTTAGTATCTGGAAGAGATGAAGATGTGTTTTTGTATTGTAGTTTATTAGGAGAATATCTGGAGGAGGCAGGAGTTCGCAAATTTACTGTTTTAAGCGATAATGATATTCTTAATGAAATTAAATATTTTTATCCGTCTTTAACTGGACATTTTATGAAAATTTCCAGCAAGATGGAAAAGGCCGTTCAGCATGCAGCTATTTTCTTTGGATATAAAAGATTATCGTTAGACTCTCCCAAAATGAGATATGATGATTTAACTTATAATGCCTGTGCTGTCAGGAGTGCTTTTCCTTTTTCATTATACGAATATTATAATTTAATGATTTTCCAATCTGAGAAAAAAGGCTTGAAACAGGATAGGGCTCTGTTTCCGAAGATACAGAAGGATATATTGCAAAAGATTAAAGATAGAGGTTTAGTGGCGGGAAGAACTGTTATATTATCCCCCTATTCGGATATGGTAAAAGAGACGGAGACTTTTTTCTGGACAGTTATAAAAAAGGAATTAGAAAAGCGAGGATATATAGTTTTTATTATTGATACAAGACAAAGAAAAAGGTAC
>CANEMG010000256.1 GCA_947428535.1 uncultured Clostridium sp.
TTACAAATGCATTAAGATTAAGAAATTTTAAAAATAAGAACTTGAATAAAACAAAAGTAAGTAACAATAATAATGAAATAAACAATCAAAAGGAGAGGAAAGTTATGAAAAAAACAGTATTAATTGATGGAATGCAATGTAATCATTGTAAAATGAGTGTAGAGAAGGCTTTAAATTCAGTAGATGGAATAGAAAAAGCAGAAGTTATTTTAGAAGATAAAAAAGCTGTAATTGAATGTAGTAAAGAAATTGATGAAAAAGAAATAAAAAAGGTTATAGATGAAGCTGGATTTACTTTTGTAAATATTATTAGTTAAAATATGAAAGGAGATTATGATATATTTATATATCATATAAGAAAGAAATGGTGAATCAATTTTCTAGAACAGAATTGTTAATAGGAAAAGATGGAGTAGAAAAACTAAAAAATGCTAAAGTAGCAGTATATGGAATTGGTGGAGTTGGTTCATTTGTAGTTGAGGGATTAGCTAGAGCAGGAGTGGGAAATTTAGTATTAATTGACTATGATGATGTTGATATTACTAATATTAATAGACAAATATTAGCATTACATTCTACTATCGGAAAAAGAAAAATAGATGTAATGAAAGAAAGAATATTAGATATTAATCCAAATGCGAAAGTAGAAATATACGAGCCAGATGACATAGAAGGAGGAGAAGAAAATTTATTAGATAATAGTTTTTCATATGTTGTTGATGCTATTGATACAATGTCTTCTAAATTAAAAATAATTGAAAAAGCACATAATTTAGAAATTGATATTATATCTGGCACAGGTACAGGAAATAAATTAGATCCAACTAAATTTGAAGTTTCTGATGTATATAAAACATCAGTATGTCCAGTATGTAAAATTTTAAGAAAAGAACTTAAAAATAGAAATATAAAAAATCATAAAGTAGTTTATTCACAAGAAGAACCAATAAAGATTAATAGTTCAGATGGAACTCTAAAAAAGAAGGTCCTAGGTAGTATTTCTTTTGTGCCATCAGTTGCTGGATTAATTATAGCAGGAGAAGTTGTAAAAAAATTAATTAGTATAGAAAAGGAATAGTTATTAATGTTGATTTTTGATATTTATTATAATATAATGGCATAAATTATAAATGAAAGGAAAAAAAGATGAAGGATATAACAATTTCAGATGATATAATTTATATAGGAGCAGATGATAAAACAATAGACTTATTTGAAAGTCAATATATAGTTCCAAACGGAATATCATATAACTCATATTTAATAAAAGATGAAAAAAATGTAGTTATGGATACAATTGACAAAAGAAAATCTAATGAATGGTTAGAAAGCTTAGAAAAAGCTTTATGTGGGGAAAAAGTAGATTATTTAGTAGTATCACATTTAGAACCAGATCATGCATATAATATAGGTGTTTTAGCAGAAAAATATCCTGATATGAAGATAATTGGTAATATGAAAACTTTTGCTTTTTTACCACAATTTTTTAATATAAAAAATATAGATAAGAGAAAAATAGTAGTATCTGAAGGTGAAGAAATAAACATTGGAAAACATACATTACAATTTTTTATGGCTCCAATGGTACATTGGCCAGAAGTAATGGTTACTTATGAAAAGACAGAAAAAATTGTTTTTTCAGCAGATGGTTTTGGAAAATTTGGAAGCTTAGATACAGAAGAAGATTGGGCTTGTGAAGCAAGAAGATACTATTTTAATATAGTAGGAAAATATGGAGTTCAAGTTCAAGCTTTACTAAAAAAATTAGCTACACTAGATGTAAAAATGATATGTCCACTTCATGGACCAATATTAAAAGAAAATTTAGGATATTATATAGAAAAATATGATATTTGGAGTAGTTATAAACCAGAAGATGATGGAGTATATATAGCATACTCATCTATACACGGAAATACAGCAGAAGCAGCAAAAGAATTTGCAGATATATTAAAAGAAAAAGGTGCTAAAAAAGTAGTTATAGCTGATTTAGCAAGAGAAGATATGGCAGAAGCAATAGAAGATGCTTTTCGTTATGATAAAATAGTGCTTGCATCAGCTAGTTATAATGCTGGAGTTTTCCCTCCGATGGAACAATTTTTACATCATCTATTAGGCAAAAATTATCAAAATCGTAAAGTAGCTTTAGTTGAAAATGGAACATGGGCACCATCAGCTGCTAAAACTATGAGAGAGATATTAGAAAAAATGAAAGATATTAAAATATGTGAACCAGTTGTAACTATAAAATCAACACTTACAGAAGAAACAAGAAAGGAATTAGAGACATTAGCAGATCATATTTTAGCTTAGAATTTTAAAGAATTATTAGTATTAAATATTGCAAAATTAAATATAAATTATAACAGGAGAGAATATGACAGAAGAAGGAACTTTTATTAGTAATAAATATAAAAATGACAAGTTTTCTACGGTTGTAGAAAAAGAAGAAGAAGTAGAAAAAATAAAAAAGCTAAACAAAGAGTATCTAAAGAAGATACATTGTAATGGTTGTTTTAGAAAATGTGCTTTATCTAAT
>CANEMG010000257.1 GCA_947428535.1 uncultured Clostridium sp.
AAAATAAAGAATACAAACCATCTACCATCAGGAACACCTACTAGTCAAATTTTATCATATTTAGCTAATGTAGACATGTTTGATGAAATTATAAGATATACTAAATTACATAAATTAGACTGTACAATATATGTAGATGATATAACGATATCATCTATTAAGAGAGATATAAATAAAAGGGAAGAATCAGAAATAAAAACTATAATACGAAGAAATAAACAAAAGTTAAGTACAGGAAAAACTATAAGATATGGAATAAATGAATATAAAAAAGTGACTGGTTTTGTAATTTCTCCAAATAATAAATTAGTTATACCAAATAAAATAAAATCCAAAATAAAAGCTCAAATAAAATTTATAAGAAAAAAAGAAACAGATATACATAACAAAAATAAAATAATTGGTTTAACTAATTTTGCGGATATATCTGTAAAAGGAAAATACATAGGACTGAGAGAAACTGTAAATAAGTTGAAAATAATAGAAGATGTCTAGATTAAGTTCTGGACTTTTTTATTATGAAAAATTAATTTTTATCTAAAAATGCTTGAACAATAAACAGGTGTTTGGTATAATTGTAAAAAATTAAAAATTGGAGATGATAGCATTGAATAATTTAAAAGCAGAAGAATATAAAAATTTCGAAAAAATAAAAAAGATTAGAGAAGATGGAACAGAATATTGGTATGCAAGAGAATTAAGTGAAGTATTACAATATAAAAAATGGGAAAATTTTGCTAAAGTTATAGATAGAGCAAAACTGGCATGTCAAAATAGCGGATTTAAAATTGATGACCATTTTCCTGAGGTCAGGAAAATGGTTGAGATAGGTAGCAATACTACAAGAGAGCTGTTAGATTATGAATTGTCAAGATATGGATGTTATTTAATTGTACAAAATGGAGATCCAAGAAAAGAAGTAATTGCTTTAGGACAAACTTATTTTGCAATTCAAACTAGAAGGCAAGAAGTTGCTGATTATTTTAATCAATTAGATGAAGATAACAAACAATTAGTGATTCGTGGAGATATAAAACAATGGAATCAAATGTTATTGGAAGCAGCTCATAATGCAGGTGTAATAACAAACAAAGAATATGCAGAATTTCAAAATGCAGGATATATGGGATTATATGGTGGTTTAACTGTAGATGATATACATGAAATAAAAAAAGTTAAAAGATAATGAAAAAATATTAGATTTTATGGGAAGTACAGAGTTGATTGCTAACCTATTTAGAATATCCCAAACAGAAGAAAAATTAAAGAAGGATAAAATACATAATTGTGACAAAGCTACTTCAACACATTATGAAGTTGGAGCAAAGGTAAGAAAGGCAATAGAAGATATTGGAGGAACAATGCCAGAGGATTTGCCAACCCCAGAAAAGAGTATTAAGCAAATAGAAAAGGAACAATTGAAAGAATTAAAAGATAAGAAAACTAAATTAATGTTAGATGAGTAAAATGAGAAAACTTAAAAATTATGTAAATGTAAAATTTGACAGATTTACAATAATATGTTTCAATTAAAAACATAATTTAAGAGTTTACCTAGAAGTAATAAACTTTGAGAGGTAAAAGGTAACAAAAATAGAAATGTTACTTACACTTATAAAGTAAGATTATAAAGTCTTGCAAAGGAGTCTTAAAAGATTCTTTTGTGAGGCTTTTTTGATAAGAAGAAAAAAGTATGAAAATTAAAATAGAAAATAATTTAAGTGTAAATGGATATAACAATTTGAGAAGTAGAATTGGTAAAGATGTAGAAATAGTACTAAATGCAACTAAGTATGCAAATATAACAAAGGTTAAATATAATAAGAGGAATTTTACTAGAAAAAGATATATATGTTTTAGATGAACCTACTTCTAATTTAGATAAAGAAACAGAAAAGTTAATTATTAGTTTGATTCAAAAATATTTAAATGATAAGACAGTAGTAATAGTTACACATAGAGATGCGATAAAAGACATCTGCAATAGGCATTATGAATTTAAGAATAATACAATGCAAGAATACCAATTATTAAGAGTTTAAATTGATTATGAGATGAGAATAGATAATTAATCTAAATAAATAAAATATAAAACCATACTAAATTTAAGTCTGTTTTTATATTTTTTAAATAATTTGCTAAAATTAAAAACTTTAAAATACAGATAAATATTACAATGTTAATATAACAATAAACATATATTACAAAAGTAAATCATTTATATAACATTGGGTAGAAACGTTGAAATGAAGGTCGATATATGTTATTTTAAACATATATTACAATTTTTTTGTTGTGTTTTGTAAATAAAAAATAAGAGTATCATGAAGCAATTTAATTAATGTTTAATTGTAGAAAGAAGAAAATAGAATAATGAAAAAGTATAAAGAGCAAATTAGAAAAAGTAGTGAACAACATAATCAAAAAAAGAGTATTGGAGAAATAATAGGAGATATAATCTATTTAATTATTATAATACCACTATTAATAATTACCTTAAGCTTAACTTATCAATCAATAACAGAACCTGATAAAGT
>CANEMG010000258.1 GCA_947428535.1 uncultured Clostridium sp.
AAACCAAAAAAAATCAAATTATTTATTAGCGAACGTATTGTTGCTTCTTTCCAATACTTTCTAATAATAGCAATTATTCCTGAAACACATAGAACGATGAAAGCACCTCTAGATTGTGATACAAAAATCAGTCCAGTAACCATAAGCACCATTTGAATCTTAATTTTTTTTGTACTCTGCCCAAAGATTAAATATGAAAATGCTATTATTTCCGCAAAAAATGATAATTCAACTTCATATATACGTACTTTCCCATTTCTTAAGGTATATTCAAAAACATTAAAAAGCGGATAAAAAACAGACTGAATAATTTCAAGGACAGCAATTAATGTAGCAGCCCAGAAAATAAGCCTTATCACTCTTTTTATTCCATTATCATACAGCATAAAATAATCGTAAAATAAAAAATAAGAAAGATATATAAAAATAAAATATATACCCACAATGCCCTGAGCAAATGACTGATTATATTTAATCTTGCATACAATAACATTTATAAATGCCACCAAAATACCACTGGCAACAAGAAATTTGCTCTTATAGTCTGTTTTTACTATTTGACGAAAGTTTAACACCGTATAATAGATAGACATCAATGAAACAAGAATAATCGCATTAAATCCACACATTGCTATTATATGGAAAAACACCAATAGATTAATCATTATTTTTAGTTTACTGAACTTAAATACCATTATATCTAATCCCTTTAACTAAGCAAACTTTTACAATTTTTCTAAATCAATCCATAATCTTCCAAAAACTTTTTTGCTATTTTATCCCAGTTAAACTGCTTTGCTATTTTTTTATTCATTTCTGTGATCTTATTTAAATTCTCTTCATTCATTGCAGCAAACTCAAATATTTTATTTACAATTTCACAATCATCGTCTGACATAAATACGCCCTTATTTCCTTTCAGCAACTTAACACTTTCTTCATCTCCTAAAGTTGTCACAATTGGAATTCCATGCGTTAAATATGCCAAAAAACTTCCTCTCCTTAATGATAATCCATCTTCATAAAATAATGTCGCCAAATAAGAATTTTGAATTTCTTCTGATGCCTGTTGTTCTGTAACATACCCGGTAATCTGTACAAAATCTAGCATTTGATACTGTTTAAGCCATTTCATCACTTGTTTGTGGTATTCAGCAAAGTGATTATTATTCCCTGAATTGATTTCACCAATAATTTTAAATTCAAATTGATTTTCTGTATCTGCTTCCTTAATTTGTTTCCAAATATTCAGCATCCGCTTAATTCCTTTACCGCGGTATACACTTCCAAAATATGAAATAACTTTTTTATCTGTTTTCCTTTTTATCATTGGAAAAACTTCAATATTCGCGCCTATAATCGTATCTTTCACCTTTTTCCCAACTATTTTTTTGGCTGCCTTTCTATCATTGAGCGCTGGTATATATATAGCATCCGCAAATAGCAGAATCGGAATAATAGCTATCCTCCGAAGCAGTCTTGCACAAGTAAATTCGTGTAAGCGTACATTAAATATTATTTTCTGTTTCTTTTTAATCGTATATAGTTTAGTGATTAATGGAAGAAAACTGGCAAGTAATGTTTTCCCATAACAGTTCCCTGGATATTCCATATGAATTACTGTAATATTATCCTTTTTTAATAAGTGAATATATTTCTTTATATTTTTAAAGTTGGTTTTCCAATTATCAAAATACCTTACATGAAACACCTGATTTTTTTTAATATACTCTTTAATTATCGGCACATTTGTTGTCAAAAGTTCTAACTTATTTTTAGGATACAATTTCGACATTGCATCTAACAGTAATTGTGCTGATGCAGCTATTCCTTCGGGGCTTGCCGAATAACTTCCGCTAATAAAAAGAAACATTTCATTCTCCCTTTTCTTTATTGATTCTTCATTAATACTCCTTCAACCAACCTCTCAAACTCCTCATTAAATTTCATTTGATTATTTTCCAACTTTATATTTATTAATGAAACTATTCGTTCATAATCATCTATTTTTCCTTTAAGTTCTTCAATATTTTCTACAACAATAATATTTTTCTGATGTTCTTCTACAGCTCTTGCAAATTTTACTTGATGATTATTGACATGTTCTCTAAAACATTTCTTTCTTGGAACAACAATCGGCACCTTTCCTGCCTGTAATGCCATAATAAAACTTGACGGGCCGCCATGAGTAATAACGATTCTTGCTTCTTCAACCAATTTCATCATATCCTGATAAGAATACAATACACTCCATTTACAATTCCTGGGTTTATATGTACTGAATCCGGTCTGTAGAATTATTTCTTCTTGCAGTTCATCGCCTTCTTTTAAGTTATCCATATAGCGAATTAACCGATTAAATGGCTGTTCATGTGTGCCCACAGTCACAAAAATCATTTTCAACCCCCTTTTTCGCATTGAACATTTAAAATATACTCCCTAAATTTACCGCTTTGGGATAAACCTTCTTCATTTCTTTCCACTGAACAACAAATTGATCGGCAATCGGATAAACTAATTTACCGGTTAATGTTGGA
>CANEMG010000259.1 GCA_947428535.1 uncultured Clostridium sp.
CGCATTTCCACACTTTCAAGAAAAGATAATCCAGTAAAATATTCATTACCGCAGTACCTTTGTATAACGGATTTCGGACAATCCGCCTTACTGTTTGTTCCGCTATTTTATTTCCCTCATGATTATAATACCCATTTTCCTGCAACATTTTAGCAATTATTCGAGAACCATTATTTTGTGCTGCCATTTCATAAATAAAACGGATCATTTCTGCTTCTTTATCATTAATCACTATCTGTTTATTCACTTTATCAAATCCCCATGTTTTCGAAGTAAGAATAACATTGCTTCCTGTTTCCTGTCTTTTTCGATGTGCATGATTTATATTTTTGCTTAAGCTTCTGCTATAATCTTCTGCTAATATCGCTTTTATTCCTGTAATTAATGCATCATCCGGGGAATAAAATTTTCTCTCTAAATAAAAATACAATCTTTTCTTATTCTGAACAAGTTGATCTATAAAAAAATACCATTCCTTTGTATTTCTCATTAAGCGATCCTGCGATTTGATCACTATAATATCAAATTTGTCACTCTCCATATCCTTAAACAAACGGTTATATTCTTCTCTTTTATTCGTCGTTGTCCCGGAACGCCCTTCATCTATCTAATAGCCCATTTTGATACAATTTTATTTTCCCTAAACTTTTTTATTTTGCCTGCAAAGGGGGTTCATTTTTAATATAAGCTATTGCAACAAATTTTCTAATTGCTTTTACCACATTTTCTAAAAGAATCTATCTCGGATCAACTATATCAGCCAAAAAAAGGATTGGGGCCATTTTCTTATTCTTTTTTATAAAAGAGTCATATACAGAAGGTGCTGAAATAAACGTGGTTCCAGCCAATATTAAAGCTGGTATCGTTGCATATGGGGTTAAAAGCCCACAGAATGTCGTCAATATATTTGCACCAAATAATACGCTGCTAATTTTTTTATTTCTATTTATTTTTTTAATCTCTTGCCTTGCATTGTCAATACACCTATATAAGTTTTCAAAAAATTCATTTGCCAAATCATTAAAGTCGCCTTGAAATCTATCATCAATTTTTGAACTACATTCTCTAAAGACCTGTTTTATATCAGATAATAATCCGTCTTTTCTTAGTGTTAATAAATCATCCAATTCTATGTTTGAGCTCCATTCTAAATCCCTATGTTCAAAAGCATAATTTATTTTTAGCTGTTCTGGCATCCCTAATGCTTTGTATGCACCACTATGTAATTTTTCGGCTGCAAACCAATCATCCTTTTTTAACAAAAGATTTATTCCAACATTTTCAGCTTGATACTCAGATGTTGATAAAGTTAAAAGTGATGAATGTATACTACTATGGAAAATCGTATACTTTAATATACTATCCACATTTTTGGAACCCAATCTGAGTTTTTTCAAATTTTCCTCTGCCTGCATTTGCTGAACATCCCATTCTGGAAACAATCCGTTTTTCGTTAAAATGCTAATTATTTCATCGCGGGAAATATTTTCAATCCTCTTAATTATAGTATCCAAGTCAAAACTATCATATCCTAAAAATAAGGCCATATATTCATTAGCCATTTCACTTGTTTTTTCATCAATACAGCGAAATTTTTTATCCCCAAATTCAAATCCAAACGTAGGCATTATAAGGGCAATGTCCAGATCACAATCTAACAATACATATTTTTCAATCTTTTTCATGGAATATATACAATTGAAAAAAGTTATATAATCCGTTATATTTACAGTCATATTGTCATAATGGACATTATTACTTGCCTTAACATAAAAAGGGTCTTGAATACATAATGTTTCAAAAAACAGTCCATATTTTCTTATGTCTTCCTCATACTGGAGCGGTTTAGCATCAATGTTACCAACCTGTATGCAAGATTCATTGCATTTTATAATGTCTTCCAATTCATTTCTATACCCATTCCAGAACGAATATATTTCCCTTAAAAAAGCGTTAACCTTGTAACATATGCTATTCACATATTTTCCTTCATATTTAATAACCATGCTACTATTTGAACTTTTTAAATACTTAGCAATGTATCTCTGCCACTCAATCGCTGTCATTGCATTAATTTCTTTTAACATATCTTTAAAATATTTATCAATCAAATCATAATATCCCTTTTCGATAAGAAATAGCTTTTTTCTTTTTTCAGATTGCATAATAAATCTCCATATCCTATTTTTTAATAAACTTTATGGATAAAGGTAATCAACCATTAACCACCGTAATTATAATATTCCGTTTGCCAATGGTCAAGATGATAGAAAACCATTTATGAGCAACATCATTCTTTTGTTTTTCTAAATTACACAAAAAAACTGCCCCACAATTAGGGCAGCCTATTTTATCTGCATATCTTATACACTTATCTCCATCCCGTTCTTAAAGGTGAACCGCACATCTTCCTTGCCATAGACCGTCACGAAATCCACCATGGCGTACCAGGCCGCCTCGTCAAAATAGTCCACCTGCTCCGGCAGGCCCCGCAGCACCTCCATGAAGTTCTCCATCAATTTTCGCTGCGC
>CANEMG010000260.1 GCA_947428535.1 uncultured Clostridium sp.
ATTGCAAATTCTCTAACAGCTTTAAGCATTGGCAATGGTCCACAAGCAAATATCATATCAGGTTTTTCTTTTTTGCAATCTTCTTTTAAGAAATTAATAGCAAAACCTTTTTCTTTATAAGAACCATCATCTGTTGTTAGTACTAATTTATTAGCTACCTCTTCAAATTCTTTTTCTAAAGTAACCAAATCTTTATTTCTAAATCCCATGTACATTGTTACATCTGCTTTACCTTTTAGCTCTTTTGCAAGTTCATATAATGGATATGTACCAATACCTCCACCAATGATATAAACTTTATTGTACTCTTGCACTTTAAAAGTTCCAAATCCAAGAGACCCCATTATATCTATTAAATCACCTTCTTTTCTTTCAGCTAAAAGTTCTGTACCTCTTCCTTTAACTTGAAAAATAAACTCTACAATATCACCATCAATATTAAAAATACTAATTGGTCTTCTCAAAAAAGGTTCACCAGTTTCTGAAACTTTTATTTCTAAAAATTGACCTGGTTTTGCATCTTTTGCAATTTCTGGTGCTTTTACAGAATACTTGTAAATTCCTTCAATAATCTTTTCTTTTTTTACTAATTCACATTTTACTTTTACTCTCATAACTCCTCCTTATGTCCAATCAGGGACGCTTGTTTTTGGACATTTTTGTCCATTTTTATACGTATGTTCTATTTTAAAAATTTAACTACAAATTTTGCTTCAAATTCTTTATTTGGTTTTAACTCTATTAAATTATCTTTTTCTTCAAAATTACCATTTGAATCTATTTTATCTGCTGTACTAAACCATGGTTCTATACAAATAAATGGAGCTTCTGGTTTCGACCAGATTGCTAAGTCTGGAAAATCTTTAAAAGAAAATGATAATATAGTTTTTGTTTCTGTTTTTAAATATACTTTATCTGATTTTAGTTTTTTCATAATTATTGCATCATTTTCAAAAGTTTTTCTGTCTAAAAAAATTCGATTTTCTTTTAAAACTATCTTTCTTTCTGGTTCACTTTTTAACAATCCATCTTCTAATTGATAAAATTCTACTTCATCTTCAATTTCTTCAAATTCCAATCTATATTTTCCACTTGAATAATCACAAACAAAAGCAGGATGTCCTCCTAATCCAAATTCGATTGTCTTATCATCTATATTTACAACCTTATATTTAGTTATAAGCTCATCTTTTTTTACTTCATAAGAAACATAAAGTTCAAATCTAAAAGGAAATTTTTCTAGTGTTTTTTCATTTGATTTCAAAACATATGAATTTTCTTCTATTTCTTCAAACTCCATATCTCTAGCAAATCCATGCTGTCCCATTTCATAAATTTTCCCATTTATTTGAGTTTTTCCATCCTTTAGCTTTCCTACAATTGGGAATAATACAGGACTATGTCTATTCCAATAATTTTTTCCATCATGTAATTTTTCAAATCCATTAAAAATTACAGATACTAGCTCTGCTCCCTTTTTTACTGTTTTAATCTCCAGCATTATTATTCTCCTTTATAATAAGTTCTCTATGTTTACTATCTTTCTTTAGATTTAGTTATTAATCTTTCTGGTTTAAATATTTCCCAAGGTTCTACTCTTCCATTTACTATATTGCCTTGAATACTAAAGTTTCTTAAACCATCTCTATGTAACTCAGATTTCTTTTCATATACTTCTTGAATTACATCATCTAAAATACTTTTTATTAATTCATCATCTGATTCTTTGTATTCTTCTGGAATATATCTCTTTGCCTCTTCTACATCCTCATTTATATCTTTTAAAAATTTTAATCTTTCTTGTATCGTTTTTTTATAATCTTTACTATCTATAAGTGTTCTATTAACATTTCTATTTTTTATTAAGTCTGACTTATTTCTCATAAATAAAACATCATTCCAAGGTATTACATATCTTTCATGAACAGCTCTTCCTCTTGTTAAATCGCTTCCATCAAACCCTTTTCCAACTAGCTCTATAATAACATAATCATCTTCATTAAAAGCTACATTAAATCCACCATCATATTTGTATCTTGAAACTGTTGCTGTCTTTTTATTTAAAATTAAAAGCACACCATCTGGGTTTTGTCTTTTTATTTCATCAATGGTTTCAGAAATATCTTCTTTTTTTCCAGTAGTTCCATCTATTCTTACTATTCTTGGATCTCCTATTGCTGTATCTGTTCTACTAGTTAATCTATCTGGATAATCATCTTTTACCTTTTCCCACTCTTCTTTACTAGATATAATTTTAATTCCTGAAAATGGATTTAAATTAGGTAAATATTTTTCTAACAATACTATCCCTTTTGCTTTTCCATAAATCATTGCTCTTTTTTTCTCTTTTTCTGAAATAGAAAAAGCTTTAGATTTTGTCTTATATAGTTTACTATAATCATCTTTCATAACTTTAAAGTTTTCTGGCACTTCAATTTCAAAAGGAACTATCCTATTATTTTCAACCACATTTAATTCTACTCCAAAAGTATTTAATCCATCTGATGATAATTCCTCTTGTCTTTCCCAC
>CANEMG010000261.1 GCA_947428535.1 uncultured Clostridium sp.
ATATTAGAAATTTATATTCATTTTTGTAGATTACAAAAAACGAGGCATATAAATTCATTTAAAAAATAAATAAATTTATATACCTCGTTTTTTTTCTATAAAATTAAACAGCTCTTTTAACTTTTCCAGAACGTAAACATTTAGAGCACACTGAAACTTTTTTTACTTCTCCATTAATAATAGCTTTTACTCTTCTTAAATTTGGTTTTACAGTTCTAGTAGTTCTTTTACTGATATGTGAACGAGTTATACTAAGTTGTTTTCCAAAGCTTGTTTCTTTTCCACAAATTACACATTTTGCCATATCTTAAGCACCTCCAATTTTTTTAATAAACTGACTATTTAATAGTCTAACATAAATCTTTTAAAAAAACAAGTGAAAATTTAAAAAAAATAAAAAAAATGAGGTAACTTTTTAAGTAGAAATAGCAAGAGTTATATTAATTTTAGAAAAATAATATAAAAAGGAATGTTTACATAACGTTAAAACAATGATATTGACTTTTGAGAAAAATGTAGTATAATTAAAAGGTAGTAGTATTTTAAGAAAGGAGAAAGCTATGCTAGCAAAGATGTGGAAAAAAATTTTACTAGCAATATGTATTATAGCTTGTTTATTTAATTTAACAGCAAAATTAGTAAATAGGCATTCATTAGAAAGCAATTTAAAAAGTGCCGATGATGGAAGTACAGTTTTAGATGCTATAAAAACAGAAACAGAAGAAGAAAATATAATTATTGACAACACAGAAACAAAAAATAGTAAAAAACGAGAAAATACAATAAAACAAAATTCAAAAAATACTACTGTAGTTGAAAAAGAAGAAACAGAAACAAGTATAGAATCTGAAAATGAGGAACCAGAAGAAAATCAAAGCGAAAATAAACAAACTTATAAATATACTGATTTTGTTGTAACATTTTAAAAAATACTTGAAATGTAAAATATAATATGTTATTATATATAAGATTGTTTTAAAAATGTAAGAAAGAGGTGAATTACATGAAAAAAGATATACAACCAAATTATGTAGCTTCTAAAATAATATGTGCGTGTGGAAATGTAATTGAAACAAATTCAACTAAACCTGAAATCAAAGTTGATGTTTGCTCTAAATGTCATCCATATTGGACAGGAAGCTTAAAACAAAACACTACTGGTGGTAGAGCAGATAAATTTAAGAAAAAATACGGTCTTGCATAAAAGCATACCTAAATATAAAAATTTATTGCGCAATAAAATCTAGGATTTGAAATGTGTTCTATAAAAGAATGTATTTCAAATCCTAGATTTTTTTATAATTGGAATTAGTTTCTTAGCAAATTTAACCAGTCTGAAGCAATATAGTTAAAAGTATTTAAAAGAGTTTTCTTACTTATGTTATTTTCAGAAACTAAATTTACAGAAGATATTAAATTATCATCTATGTAATAATTCATTTTTCCAAGGATATCGCCTGAATTAATTGGTGCCTCAATATTTTCATTTAAAGTTAACTCTTGTTTTATTTCAGAAGAATTGCTTTTTTTAACCAAAACACCACTGTCGTTTTCGAACACAAGATTAACACTACCCTGAGTACCCTTATTTACATTTACACTTTGAAGAACATCATTTTTAGTTGCAATTTTTTTGAAACTATAAGTACTAAAACCATAATCTAACAATAGCTTTGCTTCAGAAAAACGAATTTTAGGAGTAGGTGCTCTTAAAACAACTGCAATTAATGATAAATCATCTTTAGTAGCACTAGCAGATAAATTATACAAAGCTAAAGAAGTAGAACCAGTTTTTAAACCAGTTGCACCATCATAAGTTCTTATTAGTTTGTTTGTATTTACAAGTTCAGACTGACCATCACGAAGACTATCCATCCAAATGGTTGTATAATTTTTAATACTTGGATGATTTTGTAATAATTCTTTAGACATTAAACTAATATCGTAACTAGAAGTTAAGTGACCATCTTCATCAATACCATGACAATTTTTAAAAGTAGTATCATTCATTCCAAGTTCTTTTGCTCTGTCATTCATTTTTTGAACAAATAGCTCTTCACTACCAGATAAATACTCTGCCATTGCAACAGTACAATCATTTGCACTTACAACACAAATAGCTTTTAGCATTTCATCAACAGATAAAGTTTCTGTACTGTCTAACCAAATTTGAGATCCACCCATAGAAGATGCCTTTTCGCTACAAGGTATTTGTGTATCTAAAGCAATATCACCACGATCTAATGCTTCCATAATTAAAAGAATAGACATTACTTTTGTAACACTTGCAGGTCTTAACTGTTCATGTGAATTTTTTTCAAAAAGAATTTCACCGTGTTGTTTGTTCAATTAAAATTGCACTTTCAGATTCTATATTTAAAAAGTTATCAGCAGTAGCATCTGCATTAACTTCAGTGGTGTCTAATTCAGACCAAGTAGGTATAAAAAACGCTAAAGAAGTTGAAGAAATAGATATTAAAATAAATAATATAAAAAAAGAATAAATAAATTTAGTTTTCATAGTTAT
>CANEMG010000262.1 GCA_947428535.1 uncultured Clostridium sp.
TACTCAAAAAATAATTCAACAAATTGCAATTATTTTTACAAAAATGTAATATTAATTTTTAAAATTTATAATTTAATAATTATAAATTTAATTATAAATTTTAAAAATTAAAAAAGCCCCGTTTTTTAGGGCTTTAAATCTTTATATTAAATTATGCAAGTTTGTTACTTGTTCCAATTTCTGGATAATCATCTAATATTTTTTCTACTAAATTATCACTCATTTTAAACTCTTTTACATATCCACCTAAAGAACTAGCTTTATCTTTCAATGCCTCTACATCTGAATTTACATATATTTTAGCTTTACCTTTTCCGTTTTTAGCTTCTTGAACTAAATTTGATACTGGTGAGTTTCCATCAAATGCTAATACTATTGAATTTCTTCTTTCAAAGATTTCATAATTGAAACTTTTGTAAATTCCCATTTCTTCTCTTTCTGTTGATATACAAACACCATTTAAATCTTCTGTAAGTAATCCATTTCTGACTTCTTCTGATACAGCTTTAGGTATTATAGCATTTACTTCAAATTTTTTATTTAATTCTCTTGAATAATCTATAATTGCTTTTTCATATCCGCTCATTTTGTGTCCTACTACAAAATAAACTTTTTCATTATTTAAATTTTTTATTAATTCTTGAATTGCTCTTTTTCCTTCATCACTTAAAGTAGTTTCTCTATTTTTAGCATTAAAACTACCTCCAGCTACTATAATAGGAATTTTATCCTCAGGTAATTTTTTTATTTTTTCTTTTAATTCATTCTCTGAATCTAAGTCATTTGTTAATCTCATACTAATTATGTTATCTTTACTTTTTTCAAAGTTCTCTTGTTCTAAATCTAATATTGCTTCTCTTATTGTTCTACCATTTAAAAATTGTTCAAATTTATTTGATTTCTCTTTAAAGTATTTTTTACTTTTTTCTATTATCTCATCTTCTACTTTTCTCATCTTTTCAAAGTCTGAATCATTTAATCCTAAGATATTGTGTAATGCTAATTGCTCATTTATTGTATCACTTCCATACATTCCACATCCATCTGTTCCTTGAACACATTTTATTCCATTTTCTAAATATTGTTTTAATGGGTGTCTATCTAATGCTGTTAAATTATTTAATCTTACATTTGATGTTAATTGAAATTCTAAAACAGCTCCTGTTTCTCTCATCTCTTTAACTAAATCTTTTCCTTCTTGTGTATTTAAATCTGCTGTATATAATCCGTGCCCTAATCTAAAGTTTGGAATTTTTTGTCCTTTTTTTAATGATTCTTTTATACATTGTATTGATTTGGCTACATTATCTCTTAAACAATCATTTTCTCCTGCATGAATTCTTATTGTAAAATTAGGATCTTCTGTTACTGCATATTGAACTAATTCATTTATTACTGGTTTTAGTTCTGTTATATCGTTTATTTCTTCACCTATAAAATCGCTTCCTACTACATATGGGCTTCTTGCTACTGCTTTTAGAACATCTAAGTTTTCTCTTAAATAATTACTACTTGTTTTTTGATCTTTTATTATAGTTAGAGGTATTCTTCTTATTCCTACTAATAATCTTATTGCAACACCTGTTTCTTTTTCTATTTTAGGCATTACATCATGTACTTCTTCTAATAGTTTTACTGCTGGTTCTCCTGGTTTTACTAAGTCTGTATCTGTTATTTCTACATATGAAATACTTTGTTTTTGATATTCTCTTGCTATCCATAAGTATTTATCTTGTCTTAATGTATTATTTTTATATACACTATTTTCTTTTTTATCTTCTAAAATTCTTTTTAAATAATTTACTATATCTTTTTCTGGAATTTTTTCTATATTTTTTAAATCTACTTTTATTTTGTTTTCTGAAAATTTTGCTTTACAAAATACATATCTGTAAATATAAACTTTCTCTAAATTTGTAAATACTGATTGACCATCTTTTAATAATGCTAAGCTGTTCCTTATTTTTGATATGTTTTCTTCTGCATTTTCTAAATTGTTTAAAATTAAATCTGCAAAATTTATGAATGTATTATCATCAATTTTTCTAGTTAAATATTTTCCTGTAAGTTCACTATTTTCAAATTCTTTTTCTACTAGCTTTCTATCTTTTAATATTTCTTTTTCTTGTTTATCTGTTATTTTTAAACCTAACTTTTTAATATAATATAATGGATATTTTATTTGGTGAGCAATTCCAAGTGCTATTAATACATCTGGTGTTAGATTTGCATTCATATGTGTGTGTAAATCTGTTTTGAATTTTGATTTCTTTAATATATAAGATTTTACTATTGTCTTACTTATGTCTAATTTATAATTTTTTGTTTGTGACATTAATGTCTTTATTATAGCAGGCATTTTAGCTTTTACTTCTATTTCATCTTCATAGATATTAGCTATTTTCATTCCTGCTATTCTAAATATATATACATCTTTATTATCTCCGTTTATTGATGCTGGTATAGTGTTTTTTATAACTTTTAAACCATTTTCATCTTCTGAAATTTCTAACTCGCATAATTT
>CANEMG010000263.1 GCA_947428535.1 uncultured Clostridium sp.
GTAATGACTGCGTGGAAAAATGCTATCACATTTTTCCACTACGTCCTCAGGTCGGGACACCCGAACCCTTTCGACAGCTCCGCCGTACCTGCCCTTGCGGGCTATCCTTATCTCGCTTATTTTTCTGATTTTGTCGGCAGTTTTTATTGGCTTTACAAGTAACTTTTTTCGTTTTACAAACAATTTTTTAGGAGGATTTTTATGCAAATATGTTACCGATGTGAAAAAAAAACGAATGAATTTTTAGAGAAAACTGCGAAGAAAAAAGGGGTCAGTAAGAACCGCCTTATTGATGAGATTGTGAACAATTATCTAAAATATGGTTACTACCACAAAGATAGTTTTCATCCTGACCATAAAGAAAAAGAAATCTTAACAGGCATTCAGTTTGCTAATGAACTGCTGACACAAATAGTCGATGAACTAAACAGCCTTCAAGTTTATACGGACACAGCGATTCCAGCAGCAAATTCAGATGAATCCTTTCCTGTTTTCCGCCTGCATACTATCCAACTTCTTTTAGAAGTTTCAAAAATTCTGGAAGCAATCCGAAAAAATATTATTTACCTGACAAACAAAAAATAAACCCACAAAATCCTAAATCTAAAAATATTTAAACAAACTATACCTTACCGGACAACGTCCGGCCCCGTCCCGCAGGAATATAAATTAAAGGGTACTTAAATCCCATAAAACAGGAGGTATTAATGTCAAAACACGCAAATGGAACGGTCTACGGTAAATACATCAAAATCAAAAGCGGTAAGAACGGAGTAAAAAAATGTATGCATTATATTGATGACCCTGAGAAAATCCAGGCACCTTTTGATGAAAATAAAGCCGAAATTGCTTATGCTGAAGGTGCTATTCATTATATCCAAAACGACCCAAAAATAATTCATCCAGCTACAGGAACGCGCTTAGTATCTGGCCACAACTGCAGTGCAGATACTGCCATACAGGAGTTTTCCCTTATCGAAAAATTATATCATTCCCACAAAAGCGAAAAACTTGCTCTGGGGCAGACAGCAAACCAGGCTTTCCATATCATTCTCAGCTATAAAGGAACGGATACTGAACCAGAAATGATCCATGAAATGGGCTGTGAGTTTGCAAGGCGATTATGTGGTGATGAATTCCAGGCAGTAATCGCTACACACCTTAATACTAACAATTACCATAATCATATCTTAGTTAATGCCTATGCTTTAGATGGGCGGCACAAGTTTAAAGATAGCTACAATGTTTACCAAAAGTTCCGCAGCATTGCCAATGAAATCAGCCTGGAATATTGCCTTCCTGTTTTCATAAATGGAGAAAAAGAAACGCCCTACAAAAGCTGGAAGGAATTTATTGCAACAAAAGAAGGGGAAGGCTGGAAAGAGAACATCGTTCACGACTTAGATGAAAGCATTTCCCTGTCCAGTTCTTATGAAGAAGTATTGAAACGCATGGAACAAAAAGGCTATGAAATTCAGCATAATCCGAAAAGTATTACGTTCAAAAAAGAGGAGGGCATGGTACGTGACCACCGACTGGGATATGCATATACCTATGAAGGCATTTGTCATGCTATCGAAAAACGAATCAAAGACGAGGACTATCAAAAAAAGATGGAAGAACGCACAAAAAGACAGGAAAAACAAGAAACAAAAACCATTTATCCCATGCCCTATATTCCACGCTATGACCAGTATGGAAAACGCCGGAGCTTCTTTACCCGTTTTCTGATGATGGTAAAAGAAAGTATCTTTCTGGCAATGGATGAACAAACAATTCCTACAGGCAAAAATCCTTTGTCAAAACACATAGATTTTGATACGGAAAAGGTAAAAAAACAAATAAAACTTTTGGATGAAACCCTGGAGCTTATCAAACAGTATGGTATCACAAATATTAATGTTTTAGAAATGAAGATAAGGGAACTTCATGCAAAAAATGCCCCTTACAAACGCGCCGTTTTCAATCTGGAGGATTATCTGGAAAAAGCAGGGGAAATAAAACAATGGATTGACGAATATCAAAAATTAGAACCCATTATTCGCGCAGAAGGCATAGATATAAAGGATATTGTTTATATCCCGGATTTCTCCGTTATCCAAGAAAACCAGGCAAAGTTAAACCCTATGCAGGCAAAAACCCGGTCTGACTTATTTCAGGCTATCCATAATTCGCCCTACCGATTGACAAAAAAATTTAAAACAATAACGGAAACGGAAGCATGTCAAATAATCAAAGCAATACAAGAAGAGCAAAAAGAAAATCTTCCCGATGGTTTATCTTTGGGAAGAAATGTACAAAACCAAAGTCAGCCAAAAAATCATTCTTTTCATAAAAATATAGCGGATTCAGCAATAAAAAGAACTCCTGTTGATTTAAACAAATATAATCATGAAACCAAGCAATCCCTTCTGGAATTTAAAGAGATTGCCGATAAACTGGCTTCCTACGGACTTACCACTGAACATTAAATGAATGATTTTTTAAGGGATATTACAGCAAAGATTAATGAGCTTGACGAGC
>CANEMG010000264.1 GCA_947428535.1 uncultured Clostridium sp.
GTTACGGACGTATTGCCGATTACCCTTGCCTTGTTATCCTCAATGACAAGTGTAAAAGTTGTTTGGTTTCCGGCATAGTTTTCTTCGCTTGAAGCTGTAAAATACCAGTCAGACCTGATGGTGATCGGTATCTCGACACGCTGCGAAATATTGCTATTTAACTGAACAAAACTAGAACGGATATTCTTGTTGTAAAAAGAGTACATCATTTAACAAAACAATGTACTCAACTTAAACAAATATGTAATTTATAAAAATTTAATAATTATGCACTCATTAATCTCTGATGAGTATACTTAACATTATCTCTACTAATGGAACAATAAATCATAGTTGTATCTAATTTTGTATGTCCTAACAATTCCTTAACTTCTTCTAAAGGCGCACCTTTTCTGAGCACATTGGTTGCCATTGTTCGACGGAACCGATGCGGATGGCAATGATCTACACCCGCTGTCTCCCCTAATTTTTTAACAATACGTTCTAATCCAGAGACGGTCAATCTTTTGTTTGGTTTCCGTGTGCACACAAAAAGAGCTTCATTATCATCACCCCTATTGTTTAAATAGTCTTTTAAGTGCAAAGCAGCAGTAGCAGTCAAATATACTTCGCGTTCTTTGCTTCCTTTACCAAACACCACAACAGTTTTCCCAGTAAAATCTATGTCATTTCGGTTAAGAGCGACCAATTCAGAAGCTCGTACACCAGTGCTGTATAGAAATTCAATTAATGCAATATCACGTTCCTGTGTGCATACACGTCTCAATCTCTCCAATTCTTCGTCCGAGAAAGGTTTCTTGATTTTCTTTTCTGACTTTATTGGTTCTAATCCAACGGTAGGATTTTTACTAATATATCCTTTATTATTGCACCAAGTAAAAAAGCTACTAAAGACCAAACGCATGTTGTCTAAATATGTATTTGATATCTTTCGTGTCTTTCGATACCATGCAAGATATAGAAACAAATCATCCTCAGTAATTTTGTCCAACGGTTTGTTGAGTTTTTGAAGTAATTTGCTTAAATGTAATTGATATTGTTCTAATGTTCGATCAGATTTTCCTTCTGTTTTCTTACGAATCAGAAAAAGCTGCAAATATTGTAGATAGCTTTTTTCAATATCCATAATATCAGTACAACATTCTTCTAGTTCTTTATATTTCTGTAAAGATATACGCAAATCTGTATTAAGACATTTACATTGTTCTTGATTTAGATATTCCATAGCTCTTTGCAAAACTTCTGTTATAAATTGTTCATTCATAAATAAATACCTCCGATTATTTGTTTGGATTATTTGTTCGATAAACATTTATTCTCCAAATGAATAAATATTTTTACAGAAATTTCCAAAAGCAAAAATAGAAGTATATAAGTTATTGAAACTTCCTAAATAAAGATATATACTCAGATAAAATGAAAGAAGAAAATATTTAGATGAAAAAGGATAAAACAAGGGAATACTATATTTACATTTGTCCAAAATGCAGAGAAAAGTTGTTTGTGGAGAAAAATAAAAGAGTACCATCACTGTTTTGTAGAAATTGCATGAAAAATAAACAACTGAACATGCTGAGACTTATCACGCCTAATCCCCAAAATCGTAAAAAATAGGGAATGCTCAATTCTATTAAAGCATTCCCTTATAAGTTTTTAGTTTATATTAGTTCGAATGTTTTTCGTTTCTTTTTACTAACAATGCGTTAAGAAGCACTTGTGCCTGTGTCATAGCTTCGTTGTAAGTATTTAAATACATTCCTGTTAATTCGTCGCCATAGTTAATATTTTCAACTTCTTCTTTATTCTTTTGCGCCAAAATGAATAATTTGAGCTGATTGAAATATGTCTGGTGATGCATTTTATTAGTGGTGGTGGTTGTATATAACGCAATGATTTGATCCACAGTATATAGTTTGCAGCTATTACCATCACTATGATAGTACATAGGCACATTTGTTTGTACTGCAAGATCAAAAATTTCTTTAATATTAACCTGATCTTCATCCTTGTAACTAAAATGTTCCGTAATTCCATCTATATCAATACTGACACCTCCAGTTATTAACTGACTACAGACATGAGACAATTCATTGACTTTTTGTGATTTAATATCATCTAAAGTAGGCACATATGGTTCTGGATCTGGAACTTTTTCTGGTTCAATATATACAGATCCATCGTCAGAGAGTTCAATTTTATACGGATTGTCAGTATATGTTCTATAAATAGTAGTGAAATCTTGATAATCTGCCTGGACAAAATCATTGTTTTCATTCAAAATTTTAAATCCATTAGCAAATTCAGTAGTGGCAGGAATTGTTTGATTAAATAAAATTACAAGTATATGCTTATTTACAAAATCTGTAATTCCTTCATATGTATTATTATTTTTATAAAAACAAATCTTTTCCATAATTTCTTTTCCTTTCTTTATGAAATAATACTTAGTTTAAATAGTTATATTTAGCGAGAAACATTACTACGATAAATAGCAATATATCATACGGCTTGACCAACCT
>CANEMG010000265.1 GCA_947428535.1 uncultured Clostridium sp.
GTTTTTTTTGAAGACGTTTCTATGAAAAATGTATGTCTACCATTTATTCAAATGCCCTATACATTTAATGGTTTACAATATATTTTTGAGACATCGGATAAAATTACTATTTCATCATATAACTATCCTGCAAAGGAAATTAAAGTAAAAGCATATAAAGAAATGATTCAGGATTTCATTATATTTTTTAATGCCAAAAACCAATATTTCCCTTTGACAAATTGCTATATTGTTCAAAATAAAATGGAACAAGCCATTATGTGTAATGAAACTGGCATTAAAAAAAGCGCACTTTTGCACGATTTTCGTTCTTTGTATTTTTATTGTATACAGGCATCTCAGATTTTAAAAATAACAAGAGAAAAGAGAGTTATTTTGTATTCTGAAATTAATACTATTTTATCAAATGCTCAACTAACAGAAGGAGAATATCATCAATTCTGTCTGTACTTTCCTATGATAAAAAAGCTATTATTTGATACACCAAAAGATAATCCTGTCCTTACACTTACTATTCACACGAATATTGATCCTGCTGATTATAACAAATTGTCATTGCTTCTTGATGCATTAGAAAAAGCGACAAAGGAATGCGGAATTTCCCTAGACAGCAAACATATTGAAATACGTCACAATTCACCTAACGTGATTGATTTCTTTTCATCAGGTCAGCTTAATGATTTAATTTCAAACTTTCAAAGTATCTTCTATATACTACGACCTATAATTGCGGATCTTGCTAGTATAATTACTATTGGTGGGGCTATTGGAGCAACTGGTAAAATTTTAAGAAATAAAATGAACAAAAAAAATGCTCAAATACATAAAAAACAATCAACTCCAGAAATTATAAAATTGAGAAAAGAACTTAATAAACTCCTTGCTAATAATGGGGAAAGCAGTCAGCAATCCCCATCATTTAGTGTTAATATTGAAAAAGCTTTTATCGAAAAATTGGCCAGCATAAAAGATACGCTTCAAAAATCAGGTATATTAATTACAAGCCTGGAAATACACTTTTTAGACGGCAGGGAAGACATATTAGATATTCTTTATCATCAAAATATTTTCTTACCTGTCTAAAATGGTAAACTAAGTGTATTGTTTTGGCAGGACGAGCACTCTGGTCCTAAATGAAGAGAGAATTCTTTACAAATTAAAGTGCCTTTTCTATATATATTGCGTAAAAAGTAGTTCGATGGGGGTACAATATTTTCTGTATCAGTCCCAGGGACCGGCCTAAAAACTGAGAGAATAGGCATAACCCCAATTTTACAAAGTTCTTGAATACCCTGTAGTAAGTAACTTTCTGATTCAAGCCCCACTATCATTAGGCTACGAACTTTACCAGTCTTTCCCCAATATTTTACAGCTTCTTCTAAAGCTTTAAAATATTCTTGCCGTGTTATTTTTCCCTTGCCCGGCATATATTTTAATGCAGTATTTTGATCAAATAGTTCTATGTTGAATCCTATTTCTGTTACACCTGCTTCATAATACTCTTTTAAAATATTCATATTTTTTGGAGGCAAACTCATAACATAAATATCCTTTGTGCTTTTCTCACGAATATGTCTAGCAATTTTCAAAATATTTTTATATTCGATGTCGCATGGCTCCGATCCACCACCAATAAGAAAATGTCGGAATGTATTGGCATGCTCTAAATAAAAGTCAACAACATATAAAATATCGTCTATTGAAATGGAACGATTACTCGCTGGGACTTCACAGAACTTGCATCCAACTCCCTGTTGCTTCATACAACAAGATAAATTGTGGTGTATTCGTAAGCGGTCGGTAGCCCAAAAGCAGACATCTGAAAATTTAGTATCCGATTTTATTAGGTTATTACAATAAGTATCTTCTAAATCTAACACAACATCGCTAATTTCGTAATTATAATAGAAAAGTCTTAATTCTCCCTTTTTGTTTATATCGATTTCCCATGGAGTAAAATCACTGAATTTTATCTTTTGAGGACAATTAACTTGCAAAGAGTCAAAAATTGTTAAATCTACAGCACTAAATACTGCATTTCGTATTTTTCCCATGTGTTCAATTTGCTTTTTTGCTTTATTTGATATTTTTACCCCTTGATTTAATAAAGATATTTTAGTCTCCAAGTGCTCTTTGCTGATAATAGCCGAAAAGAAATCATCCTTTATATCTAATAGGTTTTCATAAATGTTTACTTTATAATCTGGCGTGATAGATGTACAATTTGTATTAAAAATAATTTTAAATAAATATGCATTCTTATGTATATATTCATGCATCGAAAATCCATCTTTAAATAACCTATAGATTTCACGAATATCTTCTGCGTTATTCAACAAGGTAAACGGCTTATTCCACGTTCCTTCTATATAAGAAATCATACTATATGGGACAGATAAAGAATCTATCTCATACTGCATAGGCAAATCAGAATCGGAAAAAGCAGCTATATGCATTTCTTGAATGCTAGGTAGGTTATTCTTTGTTAAAGCCATATTTAGCAAGGGGGTAGAT
>CANEMG010000266.1 GCA_947428535.1 uncultured Clostridium sp.
ATTTGCGTTTTAAGAGTGAATTTAAGTTTTTAGGTATAAATCTATATAATTAATCTTTAATTCTTTAAAATGCCCTTTAAAATTCAAAATAAAGGCATTTAAAAATTTGATAATAAAAAAGTCATTCTCTTAAGAAAATGACTTTTTTATTATCAAATTTTTTAAAATGGTTGGAAAAAATATTCGTCTTTAATTGAATCTGGACTAGCTGGGTGAGATGTTATCATTTTTATATTTTTAACTCTTTCTTCTCCAAGCATAAATGAATCTCTTTCTGAAAAACCGTTAAAATTTTCTCCGTGTATTTTGCGTAATTCACCATATGTGCCATTAAATATTACTTTTGAATCTGTTTTATCGGTTTTTGAGACATAGTTAATAATTACTTTTTTTCCGTCTGAAATTCTCATTTATCTCCCTCCTCTTTGTATATATAAGTATATCATCATATGTTTTTTAGAGTTGCAGGTAATGAGGTAAAGTGCATTTATGCCGAGAAAATTTATTGATCAATGAGAAGAACCCTTAACTAAACTTGTAGACGAATGTCGGCATAGCGTGAGCTATTAAGCCGACCATTCGACAAGTTTTGGGTTTGTTAAGGGTTCAGAGGCTCGTTGTCAATAAAGCAATTGGAATAATGCTATATTAAGTAAAAAGAAATATGGAGGGTTTTTATGAATAATATTATTAATGAATTTAAATCTTATTTACCTACTGAAGAGGAAAATGAAGTTTTGATTGATGTTAAAGATGTTAATATTGAGGATTTGAAAGAAACCGAAGAAGAAAGAAAACAAAAAGCTTATCTTGAAAATTTAAGTGATGAAGATTTTTATAAATTATTAAGTGCTTGGGATTTAGGTAAATCTTTGTTAGTTAGTAATAGTGAACTTGAAAGGGATATTGAACAATTTGGTAGCAAAGAAAAACTTTTTGAGAAAAATGTTGAAATATTAAAAGAGAACACGTTCACTAAAGAAAATGCAATTGATTGGTTTATGGGTATACGTGGTTTTTGGATTAGAAAGTGTTTAGATGAGTTTCAAAATAAGTATTAATTTTGTTTTTTGAAACGAGTTTCTTCTTGTCTTGATAATAAGGGTAACTATTGCCGGCGAGGCTAGTTCCCCTTAAAGTATTGGTATATCTGGATTAGAGTACAAAAAAAGTTGCTTTTTCATACCTAGTAATGTAGTGTTTTATGTGACTAGCAAAAAACTTTACATGAAAGGAGAAAAAGCAACTTTTTTATATACATAGTTTAGAGAAACTAAGTTGTTTTTTAAGTGTTATAACATGGATAAGTATACTGAGAAAAAACGTAGAAATCAAGTATTTCAAAAATTTATTGAGCGACATGTGGGGGAAAATCAAATGGCGTTGGTAAAGGACTGTAATACCTTTTTGTCTTTTGTGACTGATAAGTCGTTAGAAAAACAGAAATTATATAAAGCCAATTCATGTAAGAATCGTTTTTGTCCTGTTTGTGCTTGGCGTAAAGCGAGAAAAGATGCTTTAGGTTTATCTTTGATGATGCAGCATGTTAAACAGATACATGAAAAAGAATTTATATTTTTAACGTTAACGACACCTAATGTGTCTAAAAATGAATTAGAAAATGAGATTAAACATTACAACCAGTCTTTTAGAAAATTGATTAAAAGAAAAAAAGTGAACAGTGTTATCAAAGGTTATGTAAGAAAGTTAGAAATTACATACAACAAAGAACGAGATGATTATAATCCTCATTTCCATGTGTTGATTGCGGTTAATAAATCGTATTTTACTGATAAAAATTATTATATTAATCAAAAAGAATGGTTAAATTTGTGGCGTGATGTAACAGGGATTGAAGAGATTACACAAGTTCATGTTCAAAGAGTTAAAGCCAATAACAATAAAGAACTTTATGAAATGGCTAAATATTCAGGGAAAGATAGTGATTATTTAAGTAATCAAAAAGTATTTGATGCTTATTATCAATCTTTGAAAGGTAAACAAGTTTTAGTGTATTCAGGTTTATTTAAAGAAGCGAAAAAGCTATTAAAAAATGGCGATTTAGATTATTTAAAAGAGATTGATCCGACAGAATATATTTATCAAATTTTTTATATTTGGAAACAAAAAGAATATTTAGCGAGTGAACTGCATGATTTAACAGAACAAGAAAAAAGAGAGTTAAATCATGAAATGATTGATGAAATTGAGGAAGAATAATGCTTATAAATTGTGATAAATTTTTTGTGGAAGAGTTACAAAAAAACGGTTATGAAATTGACTATAAAAAAATTGTAGATATATATAAGGCTTCAAGAAATTCTGATGGATTTAAAAAAAGACAATTAAAAAAAGAGAAAGAAGCAACTGAAATACAAAAACATATAGAAAAATATTACTAAACGTTAGCTAAAAAGCTAGCGTTTTTTTATGTTTTTAGCCCCTGCGGGAACTATAGAGTTTAACCAGCATGGTTACCCACTTTTTATGCCAATTTTTAAATTTGCATGTAA
>CANEMG010000267.1 GCA_947428535.1 uncultured Clostridium sp.
GTGAAAGATTTTCAGATATAGAAGTAGCAAACATATCAACAAATGTATCTTCAGATGATATTTCTTATGAATATGAAGTAATGAAAGCACCTAATGGTGTAAATGCTCAAGATATAGTAACTATAGATGCAAACGGAAGTGTTAAGTTTTCACCAAGTGTTGCTGGAGCATACCAAATAAAAGTAATTGTAAGAGGAAATGCAATTGAAAATAGAAAAGTAGAAAAAGTTTTAGATGCAATTACAGTAAAAGAAAATTATGATGTAACAGACATTAAATTATTTGATGGAACAACAGACATTACAAATGCTGTTTCATTAAGAATAAATAAATCAATAAGACCAACAATTAAATTCTATCATACATATTCAAATGGAAAACAAGTAGAAGTTACATCTTCACAAGCAAAATTAACAGGAGAAACTGTAACATTATCAAATGTATCTGCAGGAATAGCTGTAGATCTTTGTAATGGTAATAATGTTATATCTAATCAAAATATAACTTTACCAGTAAATTCAATCAATATAGTTGGACAAACACAAGGAAATAATAATTTTACAATTACAGTAAAAAATGAAACTGGAACAACTACATGTACAAAAACAGTTACAGTAGATGTTAAAGGTGAGGCAAGAGTAACATCATTATTAATAGATAATGTAGAACTTACAGATGGTGGAACAACAGCAGATTTACCTTTATATGAATATGATCCAACACCATCAACAACTAACTGGGTAAAAAAAGATAATAAAACAATAGTAGCTTTAGGTGGTAAGTATTATACATTAATAGAAATGTCTAAGAAAGATGAAGATCAAGTTGTTAGTAAATTACTTTTAGAAGATTTATTAAGTAAAGGATTAGTTGAATTTTATGAAGATGGAGATCCATTTGGAATATCTTTCGATTTATCTGTTATAGGAGTTAGATTTGATTCAGCAACTAATTCTTATGTTGAAGAAAAAACTAATACAAATGAAATTATTATAGGAATTGCTATAGCTGATTTATCAGACCCAGATTATCCAGATCAAGTCGTACAAGGAATAACAATAAAATCACCATTATATAATAATGGAGTTAAAATGGGAGTTAATTTAGTAGCTGATCCTGCTTCAGGACATGCTAATACTTTAAATTCAGAAGAACAAGAAGCAACAGCAAATGATAATACAGAAAAAGAAGAAACAAAATTAACAGTTTCAAAAGCTGAAGTAACAACATTGCCAATAGTAAAAGAAAATGAATTAGATTATACAAATGCAGAATTAACATTAACAATGTCTGATGGAACAACAAAGAAAGTTGCTTTAACAGAAAAAATGGTAAAATTAGCAGAATATGATAAAGATGCTACAACACCACAAGAAGTAAAAGCAATAGTAACTTATGAAGGAAAAGAAGTAGCTACATTTAAAGTAACATTAACAGGAAAAGCAGAAAAAACTGATGATGATACAAATACAGTTACAGATTCTACAAATTCATCAACTCAAACAATACCATCTGATGAAACATCAAATGAAAATTCAACTTCAACTGATTCAGTACCTGTTGAATCAGAAGGAACAAATGTTACAATAGATGAACAATCTAAATCAACATCAGAATCTGATACACCAGTAGAAGCTGAATAATAAAAATAAAATAAAAGTCGGTATATATACCGACTTTTTGTTTTATATAAATAATATAATTTTATTGATTAAAAGATATAACTTTAATTTACATAAAATCATAAAATATAATAAAAAGAACATATGAAAAAGTATGTTCTTTTTATACACTTTTAAATTTTATAAATTAAAAGATATTTTATGAAAGGAGGTTATATATTGAATTTAGAAGGAAAAAAGATAGGATTTGTTTTTACAGGTTCTTTTTGTACTTTCAAAAAAACAATTGAGCAGATAGAAAATTTAATGAAAATTAAAGACATAAAAATTACAATAATAATGAGTTTTAATAGTTACAATTTAGATAGTAAATTTGGAAAAGCAGAAGATTTTAAAAACCAACTTGAAGAATTAACAGGAAATTCAATAATTCATACTATACCAGATGCAGAACCAATTGGGCCTAAGAAAATGTTTGATATATTAATAGTTGCACCATGTTCTGGAAATACTATTGCAAAACTTGCAAATGATATTATAGATACACCTGCTACAATGGCAGTAAAATCGCATTTAAGGAATGATAAGCCAGTTGTAATTGCTATATCAACAAATAATGCTTTATCAGGTGCAGCAGAAAATATACGGAAAGTTACTTAATAGAAAAAATTATTATTTTGTTCCAGTAAAACAAGATAACCCCATAACAAAACCAAATTCAGTAGTATTTGATCCAACATATATAAAGAAGACATTAGAATATGCTTTAGAAAAAGAACAAATTCAGCCAGTATTATTATGAATATAAGAGTTGAAGAAGTTAACAAAATTTGATATAATAAAAGTAGCCAGTATTTTTAGAGAATGGCTTTAATATAGAATAATTTCTAA
>CANEMG010000268.1 GCA_947428535.1 uncultured Clostridium sp.
CCTTCTTCCAATGTACGTACCCCCCCCTGATGAAACTATTATATCATTTCAAAGCTATTTATTCAAGACATATATCTTGAATTTTATGTAAATTTGTGGTAAAATAATACAATGTGTAAAATTATAGGAGAAATTTTTATGGATTATACTATTCCAGAAGTTAATTTAAATTTAAGATATTATATTGGTGATCGATCAGACACTATTAAAACTGTTCAAAGAAAAATAAAACAATATTTAAAAAATGCAGATGTGGATTATATTCATAAATCCATATATTCTGCTATTTATAATGCTCTTGTTTACTATCAAGCAATTACTGATTTACCAATTGCTGGTGAAACAGATAAAAAAACTTTTTTAGAAAATACAGTTGCACAAATAAATGATGACTACAACTATTTATCAAGTAAATATAATAAAAATGGAAACGAAGTAATTAGTATGAGAGCAAGAATAAAATCTCCTATAAATGCTATGGATAAAATATTATCAAAAGTTGAAGAATTCGTTAGAGATGGTAGAGATTTAAAGAGATTGAATGAAAGTCTAAGAGATTTTATTGGTGTAAGACTTATAGTAAATTGTCCACCAGAAATTAAAGCACAAGGTCATCAAGCTGAATCTGATTTTTGTTATAGGGTTTTCAATGATTTAGTAGAATATCATGGAATCAAAAGACAATTAACAGGAAGTACTCCTGAAGAAAAAGATTATGACTTTATTTCAGTTAATACAGATGATGACCCAAATAAGCTTGAAAGAATAAAAAATAGAGCAATTAACAAGCAATTTAAATTAGATCCTGATGCTGAAAATGTTTTCATTCCTAAAAGTAGACCAGAATTTATAGAAGCTTATGACAAATTTGTTAAAGATTATAGATTATATCCAAAACCACATCTTTATCAAAGGATGCACATTTGTGCTCATCCTCATTATTCAAAATCTGTTCATAAGCGCCCTCTTCCAAATTACATAATACCTCCACTTAATTTTAATCCTGCTATTGAATATCAAGTTTGTACAGATAAGGAAGATAAATGGGCTGATGCTTCTCACTTAGAATATAAAGATAGACCTTTTCACAGACTTGGAATTCCACTTTTAGTAGAATTAGATCAGAAGAAAGATAAATTTAGAATACTTAGATTAGATGAATGTATAAAAGATTTCTATGGATATAGCTTTAAAGATATGTTTAATATAGATTACCAAAATTTTCTAAATATATTTAATACTTCTCAACGTGATGATATTTTAGCAGGTAAAGTAAAAATTAAATTTGATGAAGAACTTGAAGAATATATTTTAGAAAAATCACCAACAACTATTGTACTTTATGAAGATAAAAACATTGAATTTGTAAATACTTTATTACAAAATAGCTCTAAAGATGAACTAAAAAAATTCTTTGTAGCAAATAATCTGTTGAATAATTCTATTTATGCAAACAGATTAAGAAATGTAAAAAAAAGTAGCGCTACAATAAAAGCTTATGCTTTTAGCAAAAATTCTAATAAGGAAAATGTTTTTACTTCCTTACCAAAAGATAATAAATTGGAAATTCCAAAATCTGAACATGTTTTTGATGATGGTCCAGAGCAATAATAATTAATATAACAATAAAATACCTGGAATTATAAATTTTCCAGGTATTTTTTTCCTTCTTGTTTACTTAAAATTTTCATATTTATATTTTCTTTTTCTAATTCTTTAAGAATACATAATGTATCATCATCTGATTCCATATCAATAACAACTAAATTATTATAAAAATTTCTTCCAAATGATAATTCTCTTACATAATTTTCTATTCCATCTTCTGCATTTTTTACTGTCATTATTAACTTAACGTTTTCTTCGATTTTATGATATGTATTATTTCTAGTAATTTCTTGTAGCATTACTAAAACTCCATAAACAGCAAAACACCATATAATGCCATAAATAAAAACTTCAAACATAATTTTCTCCTTTCAAGTTTTTTATTATACTATATTTTATGTATATTCTAAAATTATGTGAAGTAATTATTTGTTTTTAAATTTGTGTGTAATCTTCAAAATTTATACTCTAAATTATTTTATTTCTACAGTTTCTCCCACTGTTCCTAATATTGTTGTTGGTAGTTTTACTATAGGGCGAACTCCTACACCTTTACTATCATTGCGATTATATGGATTAGTTTGTACAGAACCATATGCATAACTATTGTATGCTTCTAAAAGTACACCATACAGATTAGCAGGAAAACTTGTACTTTCATCAGTTAACCAATAAAAATATGTACCTTCTTGCGCTACTTTATGTGGTACATATAATGTATCTTCAATATTAAATACAAATGAATCTACTGCTGAACTATCTGGATTACAATTTGTTCCATATTTTTCATTATGACTAGATATTAATTCTTTCAATGATGCTGCTCCCTTTGCTGTTGCACCTGATACTCCATTTGCAAATTCGCTCCAATAACTTTCTGTTGTTAAACCTTTTAATAAAGC
>CANEMG010000269.1 GCA_947428535.1 uncultured Clostridium sp.
CTATACTGTTTATAGTTAGTTTTATATTAGGAATATTTAATGTATTAAAAATCTGATTTGCAACTAAAATAGTTTCAACATCTGCTAAAAAACTATCAGATCCTATTAATTCTATCCCTATTTGATGAAATTCTCTAAGCCTTCCTTTTTGAACATTTTCATATCTATACATTCCCATATTATACCAAAGTTTTACAGGACTTCGCATACTTCCCATACCATTTTCTATGTATGCTCTTACCGCTCCAGCTGTTCCTTCTGGTCTTAATGTAATACTCCTTCCACCTTTATCTTCAAAAGTATACATTTCTTTTTGAACAACATCTGTTGTTTCCCCAACTCCTCTTTGAAATAATTCTGTATGTTCAAATACTGGTACTCTTATTTCCTTAAAATTATAACTATCTAATACTTGTTTTATTTTTCTTTCAACTTCTTGCCATTTATAACTTTCATCTGGCAATAAGTCTTTTGTTCCTTTTGGTTTTTGTATCATAACTTTTCCTTTCTTAGAACTTAGAAATCCTTTGGTTTTAGTTCTAAATATATATTTCTTTCATCTTGTATCATTGATATTTTACCATGTCCTGGATAAATTATTGTATCATCAGGAAGTGGCATTAATCTATCTGTAATAGATGTAATTATTTCTTCAAAATTTCCTGTTGGCAAATCTGTTCTTCCCCAAGTTCCCGAAAATAAAGTATCACCTGTAAAAACTAATCCTTCTTTTTCTGAATATAAACACAATCCGCCTTTTGTATGACCTGGTGTAGCAATTATTTTAAATTCTATATTTCCTATATGAATTAAATCTTCATCATCAACTCTAGAATCTGCTTCAAGTTCAGGTTTTTCCATATTAATATAATATGCTAAATTTATATCTTCATTATATAACCCTTCACTATCAGGTCTACTTATAAGAATTTTTCCACCTTTTAATCTTTTAAGTTCTGCTATTGCACCTATATGATCTGCATGACAATGTGTAACAAAAATATATTTTAAATTGGCTTCTAATATATTTAATGTTTCAGCAATTTTTTCAGCTTCTCCACCTGGATCAATTACCATAGCTTCTTTTGTTTCTTCATCACATACTACATAAGAATTTGTAAGTAATCCTACTTGAGGAGTTTTCACTTGTAATCTTTTTAATATCATTTGTTTTCTCCTATTCACAATAATTTAGCCACGCTTACGACTAACATCATACACACTTTCTACATTTCTAAAAGCAGATAAAGCTTTATTTAAAATATCTATATTCTCTACTTCCAAAGATAAATCAATTATAACTATACCTTCTTTTGTAGTTCTAGTGTTCATTCCATTTAATTTTATTTTAGTATTCTCAACTTGTTTTATTACATCTTTTAATAGTCCACTTCTATCATTGGCAAGAATCTCAATTTCGACTTTATAAGATCCATTAACATCATCAAACCAATAAACATCAATCATTCTGTTTTCTTCATTTATTAAATCTTTTACATTAGCACAGTCTGTACGGTGTACAGAAACACCTCTTCCTTTTGTAATATATCCAATTATTTCATCACCAGGTAGTGGGTTACAACATTTTGAAAGTTTTACTAAACAATTATCTATTCCTTTTACTACAACACCTGTTTTAGATGGTTTTACTCTAGATGGTTTAGCCTTTGCTAATTCTTCTATTTTTTCTTCAAAATCTTCATCTTCATGTTCTTTTCTGTATTCATCTAAAAGTCTTGCCATTAATTTATTTACAGAAATTCCACCAAATCCAATACTTGCATATAGATCATCAAATGTTTGAAATTTGTATCTGTCTATGGCAAGTTGCAACCATTCTGGTTTTACTAATTCTGAATATTTTATACCAATTTTTTTAACTTCTCTTTCAATCGCATCTTTACCTTTTTCAATATTTTCACTTCTTTGAGCTCTTTTAAACCACTGATTTATTCTTGTTTTCGCTGAAGAACTTTTTACAAATTTAAGCCAATCTCTACTTGGTCCTTTGGTTTGCTCAGATGTAAGTATTTCTACTATATCTCCATTTCTAAGCGGAGTTATAATAGGCATCATTTTACTATTTATTTTACATCCAATCATCTTGTGTCCTATTTGCTCATGTATACTATATGCAAAATCTATTGGAGTAGCTCCTTTTGGTAAAACTTTAATCATTCCTTTTGGTGTAAAGATGTATACCTCATCTTCAAATAATTCTGTTTTTAATGTATTTAAAAATTCATCAGGATTTTCTGTGTTTTTTTGCCATTCTAGTGTTTCACGAAGCCAAGCTAGCTTGTCCTCAGTAACAACTACATTTGCTTTTTTACCTTTATTATTTGCTTCTTTATAAGCCCAATGCGCAGCAATACCAAATTCTGCTGTTCTATGCATGTCCCATGTACGAATCTGAACTTCAAATGGTGTTCCTTTATCACCTATTAGTGTTGTGTGTAAAGATTGATACATATTAGGTTTGGGCATAGCTATATAATCCTTAAACC
>CANEMG010000270.1 GCA_947428535.1 uncultured Clostridium sp.
TAATGGAAGTATTATAACGGAAGAATTTTGTATATGTGATATTAAAGCACATACATTTAATCAATATCCATATAATAAAGAAGATAGAAGTTCAAGATTATTGCAAAAATTTGGAGATGGCTATTTTGAATCAAAGGATGTAAAAAAAGTTGACATAAGGGTTGGAGTTCGTAATGGATTGATTCAAACTGGAATACGTTATGTGAATGCAGAAAATCCTTTAGTTGTAGCTAAAACTTTAAATGGGGATATTGATAATATAGATTTTTCGATTTTTGAATTCTGTGGAAATAGTATGGCAGATGAAAAGAAATTTAAGGAGTATGAATTAATATCAATTGAAACAAATTATGAAAAAAATACTCGCGGAAAAAGATTTAGTTATAGCACGGGTAAAGAAATTGTTGAGGATAATTGATTACTAATGTTATAGAATATTTTTTGTTATACTGTATTTTATATTGAGAGGAAAATGTTTAAAATGCTTAAAAGAATGTTGATAATTGCGCTTTGTTCATTGTGTATAAGGTGTAATTATGTGAATAAACAATTAGACTCTGAAATCGTTTGTCGAAAAAATGATTTTCAATATATTACTCAAAAGGAAAAAGGGGAAATTTCAAACTCTTTATTTGAGAATGTTTATAAAGGTCTGGAGTATCCTAAGTCTATGCAAAATATGAAGTTTAGCAGTAAAAATACAGTTAAAAAGCTTAAAGAAATTTATAATGAAATAGAATTTTACGGTGAGTTTGAAGAGGGTGATTTAAGTCTATACGATGTATATGCTAAACAATATTTGCGTCTTTTAAAAGGTGAAGTAAAATATTATGATCCTGAATATAAAGTGTATACGAACATATATGGGTATGATTTAGAACTTATTCAGCAGGATAAAAATATTAAGATATATATGTTTGATATGGATATAGATGGAAAACCAGAATTATGTTTGTCAGATGTACAAAATACATATTTTTTTAAATATATACCTGATAGCGGACAACATCTATTATGGTGGAGGACTAGTGGAGGAAGTTTTCGGATTATGGGAAGTAGAAAAGTGAGCCAATTTTCTTCAAAAGGGAAAGTATATTTTACACAATTGGATAAATTGGGGGATGAGATATGTTTTGTATCTTGGGCCTATTATTTATCTGGTGGTTCTAAGATATATTTAGTTTCAGTTCCTGTATATACAAATGGTATTAGGGAAGAGGATATAATTGAAGAAATGAAAAGTGATGGATATTATGATTTAAGGCAAAATAATGAAGGTAGAGGAGAGTGTTTTTTTCGAGTAACCGAAAGTGAATATTATGAGATACTTGAACCATATGAAAAGGCACTAGATCAGGCACAAAAAGAAAAAGAAAATTTTATTTTTGAACCATAGATAAAATGATAATTGTAATAAAAATAGTAGTATAAATATTTAAACTTCTAAGTAAATTTTAAATTGTTTTTATTATTATAAAGAAGGAAGCGTTATATGAAGCGAATTTCGGAGATGGAAAATTCAGTGAAAAAAAATTGGTGTTTGCGAACAAACGTAAAAAGGAAATTTCTTAATGAACATTATATGGAATTAAAACCAGATTTCGATGCGAAATTATATAATTTATTTGAACAACAGAAAAATCGTAGTAAACATATAAAAGGAAGAAAAATTCAGTCAATTTATTTGAATCGATTATTAAGCAGTGTTTATACAGAAAGTTATGAAGCAGTATTGGGCGCTGCAAATTCAGATTTATACCTAGATGAAAATAAAAGTGAAATATATTGGTATCCAGATTTAGTGTATAAAAATATAGATAAAGATATTAAAGATGTTGAAGTATCTTTAAGAAAAGAATATATTCATTTGGAAGAATTTGAAATATTTCAATTAAAAAAAATATTATTAAATGATGATTGGAAATTACTTCAAGAGATTTTTCTCTATCTGCTGAAGAACTCAGTGGAATTAATAGCAAATTATTCAATAATATTAGAAAAGGAAATACAAATTTTTTCTGGAGATTATATGGATAGGCCAGAAGTGTTAGAAGTTCTTCGGATAAAATAGTTTGTTGAGAATTTAAAATTGTATGATATTAAGATAAATATGTTTTATTTATAGATAATTATAAGATTGAAATTGTAAAAATGTTGACTTTTCGATTTTTGATAATATTTATATATATGGGTTAGTATTTTAAAATTATGTTATTAAAGGCTTGGTAAATTCTTATGATTTTCAAAAGAGTGCAAATAATCTTTCTAATATAGGAACTAACATGGATTGAAAGGATATTTAGTATTAAGATGTAATAAGAGGGGGAGTAGTTTATTAGGAATTAAATTCAAAAAGAGGATATGTATTATTTGGGGGTTATTATTGATAGAAGCAGAACTATACCTAGTTGCTCATAAAATTTGTAATGATGTTAGACTAGAATATGAACCTGTTCAAATATTAACTAAACCAAAAGGAAGGATATATCAGAATGGAGGAGCAT
>CANEMG010000271.1 GCA_947428535.1 uncultured Clostridium sp.
TCTTTTGTCATTTTGGTATCAGATGGTAAGCATACTCCTCTATTGAACAAATCTTCTCCAACACTTATGTCTGATTCATTTACTTTTATAAAATCATATTTTTCAAATATTGGTTGTAAATGCATTGGTTTCCATACTGGCCTTGATTCTATATTTTCTTTTTCTAAACTTTCAATTATGTCTATTGGTTTTACTTTAGAATTTTCTTTTATCAATATTGTTGATAACCATCTATTTGCTCTTTCATATGGGTTTTCTTCTACCATTTCTATTTCATCTATATTTTCAAAGCCTTTTTTATAGGTATCAAATATTTCTCTTTTTTTAGCTATTCTATCTTCTAAGACTTTTATTTGTCCTCTACCTATTCCTGCCAATACATTACTCATTCTATAATTATATCCAATTTGAGAATGTTGATAGTGCCTTGCTTTATCTTTACTTTGTGTTGACCAAAATCTGACTTTTTCTATTAGTTTTTCATCATCAGATACTAACATTCCACCACCTGTTGTGGTTATTATTTTATTTCCATTAAATGATAATGCTGAACATTTTCCAAATGTTCCTAAATATTTGTCTTTGTATTTTGCACCTAATCCTTCTGCTGCATCTTCTAAAACTGGTACATTGTGTTTATTACAGATTTCCATTATTTCATCCATTTTTGATGCTCTACCATATAAATGAACTACTATTACTGCTTTAGGATTTGGATATTTTTCAAATGCTTTCTCTAATGCATTTGGATCCATATTCCATGTTTCATATTCTGAATCTATAAAAACCGGTGTTGCATTTTCATATATAATTGGATTTACGCTTGCTGAAAATGTTAAATCAGATACAAATACTATATCATCTTTTTTTACTCCTAATGCTTTTAAGCCTAAATGTATACTTGCTGTTCCACTAGATAAACCGTACTGCTGATTTTATATCCAAATATTCTGCTACACTTTTTTCAAATTCATTTATATTTTCTCCAACTGTTGATAGCCAATTCGTATCAAATGCTTCTTTCACAAACTTTTCCTCATACTTTTCATCAGACATATGTGGTGATGCTAAATAAATTTTTTTCATAATCTCTCCCATCTAAATTTCCTGTTCATTATATGTAGGTACAATTTCTTTCATTGTATTTTGAGTATCTTTGAAACTTGCATTTTCTTTATTTAATAAAACTGTAAGTTTTTCTAGTTTTTGTAATATCTCATCAATTGTTATTTCCATTGGTTCTGCTACAAATATTTTGTCGTGAGCTGTCTTTTGAAGTCCCTCTTCTCCCATCAGAAGTTCTTCATATAATTTCTCACCTGGCCTTAATCCTGTTATTTTTATTTGTATATCTTCATTTGGAACATAACCAGATAATTTAATTAAACTACTAGCCAAGTCATATATCTTTACTGGTTCACCCATATCAAGTACAAATATTTCTCCACCATTTGCATATGTAATAGCTTGCAAAATAAGTTCTACAGCTTCTGGAATTGTCATAAAAAATCTTGTTATTTCTTTGTGTGTAACTGTTACTGGTCCTCCTTCGGCTATTTGTTTTTTAAATAGCGGAACTACTGAACCATTGCTTCCTAAAACATTTCCAAAACGTACTGCTACAAATTCTGTTTCACTTACTTTATTTTTAGCTTGTACTATCATTTCACACATTCGCTTTGTTGCTCCCATTATATTTGTAGGATTTACAGCTTTATCTGTTGAAATTAAAATGAACCTTTTTACTTTAAATTTGTCACAAGTATTTACAACATTATATGTTCCAAATATATTGTTTTTTATAGCTTCTAATGGGCTATTTTCCATTAGTGGAACATGTTTGTGTGCTGCTGCATGAAATACTAAATATGGATTATATTTTGTGAATATTTCTTCTAATCTTTTTTTATCTCTTATACTAGCTATTACTGCTTCTATTTTAGATTTTGGATACTTAGTTTTAAGTTCTATTTCAATATCATATAAACTATTTTCATATATATCTAGCATTACTAGTCTTTCTGGTTTATATTTCATAATTTGTCTACATAGTTCTGAACCAATAGAACCTCCTCCACCTGTAACTAGTATTGTTCTATCTTTTATAAGACTTTCTATATTATTATTATCCAGTTTTATTGGATCTCTTCCTAATATATCTTCTATTTCAACATCTCTTAAATTTTCAAATAGTTTCTTGTCTTTTATTATTTCTCTCATTCCTGGCAAAATTCTTACTTTTGCTTTAGTTTGCTGACATATATTTAATATTTGTTTTTTATTTTCATTATCTATATTAGCAATAGAAAAGAATATTAAATCAACTTTATTGTCTTTGCATATTTTTACAATATCATTTCTATTTCCTATTATTTTTACACCTGATACATTATAATTTAATCTTTTTCTATTATCATCTATTATTCCAACTATATTATAAGTTTCTGCCATACGAGTGTGAATCGTTTTTATTATTTCATTTGCAGCATTACCTGCCCCTA
>CANEMG010000272.1 GCA_947428535.1 uncultured Clostridium sp.
TCATCTATTTGATCAAATCCTATTTTTCTATAAACTTTAATTGCAGCATCATTACTTGGCTTTACATGTAATACTACAAATTTATATCCCTCTTTTAATAATCTCTCACATAATGCATATACACATCTTTTTGCATACCCGTGACCTCTATGGTACTTAGATGTAATTACTCCTCCTATAGCACATCCATTTATTTGTTTTCTAACTGTAGATGCTTGAGTTACTACTTCATTATTTTCATTTTTCAAAACATATAAACCTTTTCTTACAAATATTCTTGCAACTTTATTTGCTTCAATATCAGAACATTCTCTTCCATCATATGTTGTTTCATACATTTCTTTTACTAAATTTTCAACTTCTTTTAAATCAGCATCTTCATCTTCTATTTTTTCTATTCTTTCTCCAATATTTAATATATGTTCTTCATTAAATTTATCAAATTTAAATATATAAGCAAATTCCGCTTCAAGCATCTGTTTACCTGTTTTAGTACTATAAATTTGAGCAATTTTCTTTGCATTTTTTTTAGAAGTTAGTATTTCTTTTAACTCTATATCTAATTTTATAATATTATCAACTAAAAATTCTGCTAATTCATATGAAACCTTTCCTTCTGGTGCATACATTAGTAATCCACATTTATCATCATCTACTATAAAAATTAATTTTACTTTATTATCATCTTCTATTCTTCCTAAAAGCCAGTTATTAACTTTTAAAGTATTATGTTCTAACGTAATACCAATCATCAATTCGTTTTTTGCTTCTTCTTCTAAAAGGATATCTAGATTGTCATCTAAAAATTCTCCTTTTGTTTCATATTTAATAAATTTCATTTCTTATTCGTATAACCTTATGTTATACCCTCCTTTTTTCCTATGTAAGTAAATTTTATTTACTACACTATATTATCAATAAATCTTTTAAAAATCAAGAAAGATTATAGAACAATAATTGATGATTTATAAAGTAAAAATAAGGACTTTAAAAAGCCCTTATTAGTTACCCAATCCGAAACTGATTCCAATTGCATCATTAACTTGGTTCATAACTCTAGAATCCGCTATATGACCTATTTTTTCCTTTAGTCTACTTTTATCTATTGTACGTATCTGCTCTGTTAAAACAACAGAATCAGATTTTAAACCATTGTTATCAGATCCTATTTCTATATGAGTTGGCAATTTATTTTTACCTGTTTGTGATGTAATTGCAGCAGCTATAACAGTTGGACTATATTTATTTCCAGTGTCATTTTGTATTATTAGAACTGGTCTAATACCTCCTTGTTCTGAGCCAACAACTGGACTTAAATCTGCATAAAACATATCTCCTCTTTTTATTACCATAATTTCTCTCCTATTTATTTGCATATAGAATAGAATTGTTGACATATTAAAATTATTTAATTTTTATATCATTATATATTATGCTTATACAAGTCTTTTTGGTATTATCTTTAATTATTAGTTCTTTGGGAATTCCTGTTATTTTGTCTAAATGTAACTCTTTAAATTTTACATATGTATTATTATTTAATTTTGTTTCTAAAATTATTTCATCTTTTTGTTCATATGCTTTTGAATCATTTTTTTTGTAATCTTCTATAAAATTATTTAAAAATAAATTGTTATTTAAAACAAATTCATAATCATTATAAATTTTCTCCATATTTATTCGAGTATTAGTAATTTTAAGTACATTGTTATTTATTTCTATTGTCATATCTTTTATATTTTCTGGTGTATTAATTATAAGTTTGCTATTATTTCCTTCAACCTCTTGCTTCATTGTATAATAACTTTCATTTTTATTACTTTTAACTGTTACTGAAATATTTGCTTCATATTTTTTTATATTATTTAAAATATCATCAACAATTTCATTTTGATTTCTACTTTTATTATTACCTAAAACAGAAAAAATATAATAAAAAATAAAAAAAACTGTAATACAAATTAAAACAAAAATAAACATAATTTTTTTAGCTTTCATGCTGTTCACCTCAAAGTTCGATAAATATTTTTATATTACAGTGTATTAGATTTTTTTACATATATGACATAAAAAAACTCAACTAAAATTAGTTGAGTTTTCCTTAACATGAATAAAAATATTCTTTTAAAATCTTCTTAAAGTCTTCTGTATTTTCTACTGTATTTATTTTTTCTCTAATTAATGTTGCATTTTTCATTCCTTTTACATACCAAGCTATATGTTTTCTAATTTCTCTTGTTGCTGTATATTCTCCTTTCTCTTTAAGTAATAACTCAAAATGTTCAAGAATTACTTTGTATTTTTCATCATTTGATATGATTTCAAGTTTTTCTCCATTTTCTAAATAATAAGCAATTTGTTTGAATATCCATGGATTTCCTAAACAACCTCTTCCTATCATAATTCCATCTACTCCAGTTTTCTCAAACATTCTGCAAGCATCTTCTTCACTTTTTATATCTCCATTACCAATTACAGGAATTTTTACAGCATCTTTTACT
>CANEMG010000273.1 GCA_947428535.1 uncultured Clostridium sp.
GCATTATACCTAGCTATATTTTAATAAAGTTTAATGTATTCATTAAAGAGATAGTCTTTTCTATATTTTTTATATCATCGAAAATTCTTAAATTTCCTTTTTCAAATTGATATATGCAATTTAAAATATCTAATGCTATTTTATTTGGTGTAACTATTCCAAAACCTTTTAATGTTTCAGAACTTTCTTCTGTATTTTTTCTAATTGTTAATATATTCCCCTAGAAACAAAATTATATAGTTTTATATATTCAGTAAACTTCGTTTCAGCGGAAAGGTCTACTTTGTTTATATTTTCGTTTTTCTTACCGATCTGTTGTTCTATTGCAAGCTTCAATCCATGAATATCTCCAACATCAACTATAATAGCGCCCTCACCGGCACTTTCCGGGCTGCCCCCCGTTTTATATGTAATAACCGGCAAGCCGCAGGCTCTAGCTTCTAAATTAACCGTTGGATAATTGTCTTCATATGTTGTATTGATGAACACATCCGACACAGAATAGATCTCAGCCAATTTCTTCAGATTATTTGTTTTTTCTATCCCTATTATATTTGCAGGAAAAGAATTAATTTGTTCCTTAAATGCTCCGACCAAGATGAGCCTATAATCATCATGAAGAATTTTCGCAAGCTCAAGTAGATCCTCGCAACCTTTTCTTTTATCCCAACCTAAAGCAACTCCCAGAACTAGTTTCTTCCCTTCCAATCCATAGACTTTCTTAAAATCACTTTCTGTTGGCTTAAATACATTGAGATCAATTCCATTATTAATAACCTTGACAGGATACTCCGATAAAAAAGACTCTTTCACCAAACCCGCAAGCCATTCTGACGGAGTAACAATCGTCAGATTCTCAACGCCGGTAAACGCTGCCTTTTTCATTTTCCAAAGAATATCTGATTTATCTACCTGCACAGAAGGATATTCTTCCTTTGGATATGAGCAGTCGTAACATCCTGTTTTCCATTTATCGCATCCACTCATCTGGAAATGCGGGCAGCGCCCTGTGAAAGCCCAGCAGTCATGAAGTGTCCATACAACTTTTATATGATTTTTTTTAATATAATCAAACAACAACCCTACATGAATATAATTGTTATGCAAATTATGAAGATGAATAATATCTGGTTTTATCTTTTCAACTTTTTTCAAAAAATTTTTAGTAGAAAAATATGATGAAAACCCTCTCTTTCCTGTAAACCACGAATAATATTCATTTAAACGACGAACATTGTAGGAAGAAATAATAATTTCTTTTTCTAATAAAGAAGAATTGTGTTTATCCGCAGCATATGCTTTCCAGCATTCAAATCCATTTTTTTCGGCAATATTTGAAATACCTCGCATGATATTTCCAGTGCTACCATAATTTACCGTATTGATTGAAAGAATTGTTTTCATATTGCTCCTCTTTTTAGATAACTAGTTGACGTTTATAATCAAATCCATATAAAATAAAAATATATGGGAACATTGAAACAGTTAGGTTTTCTCCAATATATAAAAGTACAATCATAATAAAAACACAAAAAACAATTGATTTTTTTTTGGAAATCAAATTACCAAATAGATATGTTCACATAGTAAATACTAAACCAAATGGAATCCCATGAGCAGAATATTGATATAACAATGTATTTGTATTTTGTCGCGTCCAACCATAAACAAGGGTAGAGGCAAATGATCTTCTTTCAAACTCATCTTCCATTATGTCCATACCAATACCAGTAAGAGGGTTATCCCGAGCAATTTCAAGGTTAATAAATACTGATGCTTGTCTAACAAATGTTGAACCGTTTGTTTTATCTGTAAGTTTACCAAATACATTACTGGCAATACTAGAAAAATTAAGAAAAAGAAAACTACTTATTACAAAAATGAATAATATTAAATAATTCCAAGCAAGTCTATTTTTTGAATAGTTTCCTGTCTTAAAAAATAAATAGTATGTCAAAATAATCCACGCAAAAACTATATAACCAGTAGTAGAAAAGGTTAATATCATTGCGAAAATTAATATGAATAATCTTTTTATATTACAATTTAAAACAAATAATTCATATAAAATTGCAATATTAAGATACATTTGAAAAACTTCAGGTTCCCAGAACACACCACCAGTTCTTATGGCGAAATTATTAATTGAGCGTTCATCTAAACCTGCAAATAAAATAGTATAAAATTTAATTCCAACTTTATTAGTTATATATGGAAGTCTATATACTAATGACGGTACAATATATGCAAGCAATGTAAGAAAAGTAGCACATATTGAGATAAAACACAAGGAATTATTAAAAGCAACTGAATATTTTTTAAACGGAATTTTTGAGCATAAAAAAAGAGCACTTGTCATACATAAAATTTTGACAAGTAGTCTTGTGATATACTCGTGGTTGATAATAGAAACAACAAGAAATATTAGTATTAAAAATGAATATCCTAGTACAGCGTTGCTTAAATATCAGTGATTAAATTGCTAATGGTATACCGGCAT